>CAZJUF010000006.1:0-23714 GCA_964549055.1 uncultured Hyphomicrobiales bacterium
ATCCATCAATTCCTGCCAGCGGTGGCAGGCAACCTCATGTCCATTGCTTGAATGCTGCAACAGCGGCTCTTCTTTGCGGCATTGATCGACCACAAACGGGCAGCGTGTATGAAACTTACAGCCCGTCGGTTGATTGGTTGGGGATGGAATTTCGCCTTCCAGTTTTTGCGCTTTCCCGCGGTCATCGGGATCAAGCGACGGGATCGCAGATAACAAGGCCTTGGTGTATGGATGGCGTGGATTTGAAAACAACTCACGCGTTGGCGCGGTTTCCACTAAGCGCCCCAGGTACATCACGGCCACGTGGTCACAGATATGTGCCACAACACTTAAATCGTGGCTGATGAACAGGAATGTCAGCCCCATCTCTTGTTGAATTTCTTTCAACAGGTTCAAAACATCAGCTTGAATAGACACATCCAATGCCGCAACACTTTCATCGGCGACAACGAATTGCGGTCGTGAGACCAATGCCCGCGCAATGGAAATCCGTTGCCTTTGCCCGCCGGAAAATGCGTGTGGAAAGCGGCGCAGGTGTTCGAGGTTCAAACGGCATTTCGCGGCAATTTCCCGAACCCGTTCATCGGTTTCCTCGCGAGAGGATGTCAGGCCCATAACTTCAATCGGCTCGGCAATAATATCACGTACCGTCATGCGCGGGCTAAGCGCAGCATACGGATCCTGAAATATCAATTGCGCACGCTTGCGGTAGCCTTTCAATTCTTTACCGGAAAGATTTGTCAGCTCATACTGCACATCACCATCATTATAGGTGACGGTGCCATGCGTGATCGGGGCAGCTTTCAATAGCGCCTTGCCAAGCGTTGTCTTGCCAGAGCCACTTTCGCCCACCAGGCCAAAAAAACTGCCCTTTCCGATGTCCAGATTTACGGCTTCAACCGCCCGTACAAACAGCGGCGGGCCAAACAGGCTTTTCCCGCGCAAGGGATAGTGAACCGACAGTTTACGGGCGGCAATCAGAGCGTCATCACTCATTTTGAGGCTCCTTCATCATAAAGATGGCATGCCACGTAATGTTCACCGGCAACTTTCGTGTATTCCGGTATCTCGGAGCTACAACGCGCACCCAGATTTGCCGAGCAACGCGTATTGAAAACACACCCCGGCGGGCGCTCCAGGGGCGATGGAATATCTCCCGGGATTGGTGTCAAAGGCGTATCCAGATCATCAAGGCGGGGCAGTGCTGCAATCAGACCTTTTGTATAGGGATGGGCCGGGTTGCGAATAACATCACGCACCAGGCCTTGTTCCACAAGGCGACCAAGATACATCACCGCCACCTTATCGGCGGTCTGTGCAATCACGCCCAGATCGTGGGTGATAAAAATAATTCCCATGCCAAAATCAGCGACAAGGTCTTTCATCAAATCAATCACCTGCGCCTGAATAGTCACATCCAGCGCGGTTGTCGGTTCATCGGCAATCAGTAGTTTCGGTTTGGTAGACAGGGCCATCGCAATCATCGCGCGTTGACGCATACCGCCTGACAACTCAAAAGCAAATTGACCGAAACGCGTGCTTGCATCAGAAATCCCAACCCGGTCCAGCATTTCTATGGAAACCTCTTGTGCACGTTTTTTATTCATGTCTGTATGAATTTGCAGCTGTTCAACCATCTGATCGCCGATCGTGATTGCCGGTGCGAAACTTGCCATAGGCTCCTGGAATATCATGGAAATCGCGCCGCCACGGATTACTTTCAACTCAGTAGAACTGTTCAAAGACATGACATCAATTGACCCGTCTTCCAGATGCAACGTGACCCTGGTGTCATCACTGTAAATCGCATTTGACGGGTTCAGTTTCATTAAAGATTTTGCCGTAACCGATTTACCCGATCCACTTTCACCAACAAGGCCCATAACCTCGCCAGCTTCCAGTGTGAAAGAGACATTGTCTACGGCTGTGATCCGGCCCTCATCGGTGTCGAATTGAAGGGTCAGGTTTTCTACATCAATTAATCTGGTCATTTACTGCTATCTGAATACGGATCGGCAGCATCGCGTAATCCGTCACCGACGAACACAAAGGCCAACACAAGTACAACAAAGAAGATCACCGGGATAAAGTACCACTGGTAGTTCAACAAAACATCGGCACTGGTCACGTTTTGCAACATCACTCCCAGCGAGTTTACCGGGTCTTTCAGCCCCAACCCGATAAAGCTCAAGGCCGTTTCCGAAAGCACCATATAGGGAAACGAGATCACCAGATCAACGATGATATAACTGGTGAAACTGGGCAGCAGATGCCGCCGGATAATATGACCGGACGATGCACCACAAAGCTGTGCGGCCAGTACATATTCCTGATTGCGTTCAGTTAGCAGGTGGGTTCGTATTCGTCGCGCCAATGTTGGCCAGCCAATGCCACCCAGCACCATCGATATGAAAAAGAACCTCGCCTCCGCGCTCCAGGTATCAGGAATAAAGGCCGCCAGGGCCATAAACAGCGGAATACTGGGGATCGTTCGCACCGTATCCGTCATCATCTGCAGGGATGAGTCTATCCAACCGCCATAATAACCGGAAATTCCACCGATTACGAGCGCCAGAACAAAGGCAATGAACACCCCGATCGTACCCACCGCCATTGAGGTATTGATCGCCGTTAAGGTGCGCGAATATATATCCTTACCCGTGGAATCCGTACCAAAGATATGGATCATGCCTTTGTCGACACCAAACAGGCGGGTATCAAACGTGAAGCCCGGAATTTTGACGTCCAGCGCTTTGCCAGGAAGGTTAATATTGAATGCCAGATAGGTGTATTTGGCACCGGTTACGAAAAACTCAACATATCTGCGCCCGTCCAGATCGCGGTTGACTTCGCTCACCCAGCGAAAATTGGTTTTGATCGAGCGAGTGCGTTCCGAGGTGTATATAAAGGGCCGCAAAGAACAGCCGTTGTCATCACAAAAGGATGGAATTTGCGGTGCACCGTTCAAATACTCTTTGTCGCGCCCCGCAATCGTGGGGTCATAAGGTGTCAGGAATGGCGAAAATATGCCCGACAGGATCAGAATAATCAAAACCCATGCGCCCATCAATGCGGATCTGTTGCGTTTGAAGCGTTGCCAGATAAGCTGGCCTTGCGAGGCGGTGAAATAAGCCTCTTTCAGCTTCTGGTCTACGTTCGCGTCTGCGTCTGCGTTTGTGTTGTCTGTCATGTCACTTATCCCATAATACTGCGACGAACGCGTGGATCGGTGAGGGCCAGAACAATATCGGTGATAAAGTTGATCGCAACAATACTGGCCGTCAGCATGAAAATAATAGCCCCCGCAAGCTGTTGGTCGTTTGATCGCGCCAGGGCTTCGATCAACAACGACCCCGCTTCGGTCAAGGTCAAAATCAGGGCCACGATAGGCAACTCGTTAAAGATACGGTTCAAGTCAAAACCCAGGGAATTGATGATAGGGCTGAGTGCGTGGCGCGCAGGATAACGCATCAACAACTGTCGCCCCGACACACCACGTGCAGCAGCGGCCGTCACATAAAGCTTGCCGATTTCATCGGACATCAGCGCCCGCACGGTCTGGATCGCAAAAGCGGTCGCAGACCAGCCAAGAATGAATATCGGCAACCAGGCACGGCTTAGGAAATCCATCACGCGCTCATAAGACCAGGCGGCATCGCGAAATTCCTTTGAGAATAATCCGGTCAAACTGTCGCCGAACATTACTGTTGAAAACAACATAATCATCAGGGCCAGCAGGAAGTTTGGCAGTGCCAGGCCTAAGTAGCTGACCAAACGCAGGCTGTTATTGAGATAAGCGTTCTTGGAAGTCGCTGCCAGTATTCCAACGGGGATAGCAATGACATAGGCCAAAATCAGTGCGGACAGGCACAAAACCAGGCTTAGCCAGAATTTTTGCCCCAAAAGCTCGCTGATGTTCAAACGAAGGATACAACTATTGCCGAACTCACCTTGAAACGCATTTACGATCCACAGGCTCCATCGCTGGATATAGGGTTTATCAAGGCCCAACCGGACACGCTCGGCATCTATATCCGCCAAAGAAATAACAGACCCTTGCGAATTTTTGAAAGCCAGATAACGCTCGGCACAATCGCCGGGAACCATTTCCATCAGGGTAAAAACAATAAAGGAAACCAGTATCAGGGTGAAGATTGCCAACATCCCACGAATCGCAACGAAACGAGAAAACTGAAGCATTGGTAGTCTGAGCCCCCTGGCACTTTAAAAAGTGGGCATTTCCGCCCCTTGGTATGCGTGAGTTGCGGGCAGGAAAAACCTGCCCGCAATCATATTTATATCAATCCAGTCTTATTTTTTGTCAAAATACCACTGTGTCGGGCGGTAGGGATATGCCCGGTAGTAGGCATACGACTGGGTTTTGAACGTCGTGAAGTTCTTCAGGTTATTGCTGTGATAGATCGGGGCAACCGCTTTCACAGTCCCGATGAACAACAGGCTTTCAGCCATGGTTTTAACCAGGCGCGCACCAATTTTATTGGACTCGTCTGACCCAGCTGTTGCTGCCTGGAACTTGTCGATGTCTGCCATCATTTGGTAAACATACTTAGGTGGTTTCACACCGGACGCACCGTCTTTGTCGATATACTCACCCCAAAGCATTGCACTTCTCAGGTTAAAGTAGTTATCGAACGGAGGTATGAACAGTTCTGAAATACCCAGGATAACAGCCAGAGGTTGGCTTTTTGCATACATGGTCACGTCAAGCTGGTTTGAAGATTGCGCTGAACGGTATTCGTCCGTTGTCACTTCTTTCACCGTGCTATCGATACCGACGTCTTTCCAGTTCTGGCCAACAAGTTCGACCAGTTTGATCGAAAGACCCTGTGTGGCCACCTGAAGGTTCAAAACCAGAGGCTCGCCATTTGGCAGCTCCCGCATTCCATCACCATTGGTGTCAACCATGCCGATTTCATCCAATAAAGCTTTTGCCATTTTCGGGTCGAACTGAGCCATATATTGCTCGGTTGCCTTGTCGACAAAGGATGGTGTCGGTGAAAAAGCAATGTATTGTTGCGGTTGGCCCAGGCCAAAGTAAACAACTTCATTGATCTCATCACGGTTTATCGCAACTGACATTGCCTGACGGAACTTGATGTTGCCAAACACTTTGCGCTTTTCCATGTTTTCAGACGTGACATTGAAAGCCAGTGTTGCCAAAGCAATTTCAGGTTTCAGATCAACGGTAAAGTTGCCTTTTTCCTGATTTTCCATCAACAACGGCGCATAATCAAGGTTCAGTGCCTGTGCTTTATAGTCAACTTCTGAATTGACCAGTTTCAGCAAACGCACTTCGCTTTCACCAACAAACAATTCGTCCTGCTCGTTGATATATGGCAATTGGTTGCCCGCAGTATCAACCTGGAAAAAATACGGATTGGCAACCAAACGACGGCCTTCCGTGCTTTCAGAGACCAGGATGTGGCTTTCCAAAGTCGGCACCGTATCGGCTGGCAGACCCGCAACCAGGCTGGGGTAAGTCAACATTGGTGTCGGTGTGTCCATCCAGTCAGAGTTACCATAGTAAGCCTTGATGGCATCGTACCCGTCTTTAAACCCAAGCGCTTTTGCATTGGCATCGGCCTTGGGATTAATCGCCGGGTGGAATTGACCAAGGAACTTCTTAGGCTGGAAGCCTTGCGCATAGCCGTTGGCAAACTGTGACAACAGACCCGGTTTAGGCGCTGGCAGATTGAACCGCACGGTTTGTGGGTCAATCACATCAACGGTCATAACTTTGCCGCCAACCAGAACATAGTCTTTTGGCTTTTCGCGAACGTTTGTGTCAGTTGCCAGATTGTCATACCAAAACTTCACATCTTCCGCCGTAAACGCATCGCCGTTTGACCATTTGTGGCCTTTGCGCAAGAAAAATGTCAGCTGTGTGAAATCGTCATTCCATTTCCAGCCTTTGGCTACATTTGGAACGATGGTTTGCAAATCATCCGCATAGCGCACAAGATTGACGTGGCGGACAGACATAAAGTCCGATGTGCCGGATTCGGTTGCATTTGACAACGCGTCCAGTGTGCCGCCGTATTTACCGATAGAATCGTAAGGCGCCACAATCAGTGGCTCAGACGGGATACGATCCCCAAGTGGTGGCAGATCGCCATTGCCGCGAATTTTCGCATTCAACTCGGCCGAAGCGGGGTTGGCTGAAAACGCCACTTTACAGTTGCCCAGTTTCTCAAACTCGGACAGCTCATATTGCTGAGGAAAGGCACCGGCCCCGACCCCCATTGCATCGCCCACCGTCACTGCGGGGCACGGGGCAGCAGCAGCCCCTGTTGCCATCGCAATAAGCACGATGCCTGAGTATAATAATGATTTCATTATGTGTTCTCCCTGATTGTTATATTATTAGAGCCAATATCAGCCCTTATGCCAATTTTGGTGACACTTCGTAGTCATGCAAACAGTATATATTATGTCTGACTACAGTTTTGTGACGATTGTAATATACCTAATATTATGCCCCAATTATTAGGCGTCACACCAAAACGCATGATTGTCTAAATGAGATTGGACAAGAGCTTGTCGCCTGTCAATTTAATTTATAATTCCCTGCCATAAAATCACTATGCAGCTCTCATTGGAAAATACAGAAAAATATTCAATTTTTATCCGGCCTTGGAAAATTCAGCCAAACTAGCGGCGCAAACACAGCGGCTTACAGACAAATCCCCTAAAAAAGATAACAGGGTATTTGATCCCCTTAACAGTGAATTTTTCTTGTCGAACAAGGAATAAGTTTCAAAAACCGGGAACGCTTGCGACATGTATATTCCTAAGGGGATTATCACGGTAATTCAGTGAAAACCCCGTTCAAAGAATTGAAGGGAAGTACAGAAAATTACGCACCAAGATAAAAATTGAATCACTTAAGTTGGCCAAACAGAAAAGTGAGAAAATACTCTACATAAACACAGTGTTTATGACGAAAGGAAGCGTGTGACAGCTTTCAATAAATTAATAATATTCTTGTACTCGACGAATACATTGATATATGGTTAACGATATTCTTTTTTTTGAGTGACTATTTGAAAGCTCAGGGAGTAAGAGAAATTTTCGGGAAAACCACACGAATCCGTTTGATTTTAGTAGTGTTGTCGATCAGTTTCGGCGCATTGGCGGGGTGTGTCAGCCTACCGGTTGAAGAGGTTCGCATCTACTCGGAGGCGTTTCAGGAAGCCAAGCAAGCCGGTGAGGTGATGCTCGATAAAGTGGCTCCCTATTTTCCCAATTCCTCTCCAAATCAACAAGGTTGCACACGGGGTTCGCGCGCTTTCCCGAAAAAATTCTGCCCCGAGGTTGCATTGCTTGGTGACAAGGCTAATGAACCAGCGGCGATCAAAACACGACGGCTCGCGCTGCAGACAACCGCGCGGTTCAACGCCATTCTGGTGGGGTACGCTGAAGGTAAACCCGCAGCGGACCTCAAGGGGCAGATCAATGAGTTTGCTCAATTGGCAACGCTACTCGTACCTTTGGCGGGTCTCGTGCCCTCTGCGGGTTTAACGGCACTACCAGCGGGCTTCGGACTTGCTGCAGGCAAACTCGGAAATCTCGCGGCTCTGATCGAACAAAGGCGGTCTCAGGCGATTGCACGGCAAGCAATCATCAATGCCGTACCGGCAATACAGGAACTGCTTAAGCTCCTGGCCGAGGATACGCCAGACCTCTTTAATATTTACTCAGCGGGTCGGCGGAAGGAAAAAAACCCCCTCCTTCAAACGATAGGTGATGCAAAAAGCTCCCTAAAATCCAAGCCGGCGAATGCGGCAATTCTGCGTAATACCATCAAACAATCCACGCAACAGATCAAGGCGATCAACGCAGACATTAACCAGTTCCATGTCAATCTCACTCTTTACGTGAAAGTTTTGGATGAGACGGGCAAGGCGCTTGGGACGCTTGCTCTGGCAGCGCAGAACCCGACAATAAACCAGGATGGCTTGCGCGCACTTATCAAGTCGTCCATTGAAATTCGCGACGCTGCAGGGGATTTCTGGAAGTCTGTCCGAGGTGCCACTTAATAACACGTCATAAAGTCTGGAGGCCATATTGACCGCGTTGAATAATCTTATCCAAGGACTGGATAGCCAAGATACCGTTGATGCGCTTGATGCTTTCATAATGTCTGGTGAAGGCACGAGCGAAGACAGAAAGGCGGCGCTCGATTTGCGGACCAAAATTCTGGACCAGGAGCTTGCCGCCGCAGTCGAGCGGATGGAAGGGCGGACTGGTGAGTTCATGAATTTCATCGAGCGCCTAGACCGAATTATCGTCAACCTACCCCCTGACGCCGCTAGCGTGTTCGACAATATTTTGGGCCGGGCTGGCAACGCGTTCTTAGAGGTGCATGACAAATTTGCCCTCCGATCAGCATTTAGCTCGGCAAGCGAGGCGCAGGCGGAGGCCAACAAGCCCACAGACACGGTCGCAAATCCCATCGGCACCAATCCCGAACCGCCAGCTGCACCGCCATCGCTTCCAGTCATTGGCAAACAACCGATTCCAATAAATTCGAAGGATTATTCGAAACTTCGCCAAGAGTATGTTCGGTTTTTTTTCGGTGGGTATATTCGTGATGAACACCTTGCAGAGGTGCGGCGAAATGTCGGTAGAGCGATCAAGAATAAAGCCCGGTATGAAACCGTCGGCGAGCCTTTGGGCATTCCCTGGTGGTTCATCGCCGGGCTCCACATGATGGAGTCCGGTTTCAACTTTCGCACTCATTTACACAACGGAGATTCACTCGATGGGCGAACCCATCGTGTGCCACCGGGCAGACCGGTGGCCGCACCGGCTAACGGTGTGAGCTATAGTTGGGAGGAGAGTGCCATCGATGCGTTACGGTTAAAAAAACTGAACCGTGAGGACAATTGGTCACTCTCCAGAGCATTGTATCGGTGGGAGAAATACAACGGTTGGGGATATCGTGGAAATGGGGTCCCTTCGGCCTATCTGTGGAGTTACAGTTCCGTATACAAGCGCGGAAAGTATATCCGTGACGGTGTCTTCGATCCTAACGCAATCTCCAAACAGTGTGGCGCGGCTGTCTTTTTGAAGTACCTGTATAAGTCCGGAGAAGTTACTCTCTATGACGACGAAAACGAGCAGCTTCTGAACCCAGTGTTTGGCGGTGAGGCCGTCCCCAGTCAGGGTCCGGCACCGGTGTCACACCTGCCTGAATTCGATGAGTTTCTGCGTCAAAAAGTCCCGGGGCTTGTCAATTTCACACCGTCGGAGTTTTTGGCCAAAGGCGGCCAGCACAATAATTCCACAGACCGCTGCTTCAATCTCAACGCAGATCCACCTCGTAATTTGTGGGATAACGTCGTGCCGCTTGCCGAGGTTCTTCAAGAGTTCCGCACTCGGATCAATGCCGAGGTCAGACTGCTCAACGTCTATAGAGCGCGGCCCTACAACGAGTGCATCGGTGGTGCTCCAGAAAGTCACCACATGCTTTTTCACGCCGCCGATTTCGTTGTTTTAAATAACGGTACCCGTCCGGTCGATTGGGCGCGCATCCTCGATTCTATGCGTACAACTGAAGGTATCTTCAAGGGTGGGCTAAAGGCATATCGCACCTTCGTGCATGTTGATACGCGTGGGAAAAACGCGAACTGGTGATCGCATTCGGGTTTTGCGAGATGATCGTGAGATGAGAAAGTAGTGTTTTTTTCGCCGGTAGAATATTTGGAAATGTTGTGTGCTCAATTTGCCCCGTGGGTAACGGGAAAGGCAACTGAATCAAAAAACCGAATGACTAAATAAAAACTACAGCAACAGCGGTGTGGCGGTGTCAGTCCTGGGGATGGCCCTACCTAACAGATAAAGCCTCGCCACATGTTTCGGGAAGCTTAAATGAAAACGCTCATAAACACGCTTTGGAAATGGTGCAGTATCTTTTTCGTCATCCCTGTCGGCGTACTGCTCGTGGTTTTGATTGCTCCCTCGTGGCGAAGCCTCAGCCAATTTTGGAAGTTTGTCGGCCCTTCCAAATTCAGTGCTTTTACAATCCTGGCGGGCAGTGTCCTTTTGCTTGCAACAGCACAGGGTAAAGAACTTGTGGCCCGGGTTGGTGACGAGGGCTCACCATGGTTTGCCTTTTTGGCTGGGGCTGTTGTCTGGCTGGCAATCCAGGCCTGGTATTGGGCACGAGCAGTTCTTCTGGTGTCAAAGGAAGAGCTAGATCTCGGCACGTTAATTTTCAAAAGCCAAACGCCATCAAGCGTTGCCCCCGCAGCCGCTGACAGAAACTGGAAAACCTGGTTGCCCGAAATTTATGGCGGAGCGCTGTATTTTTGGGTCTTACTTTTTTTGTTCAGTGGCGGTTACATAAAAACCGGCGCCGTGGCCGGGGTTCTTGGAGCAGTTGGACTTGTGGCGCTATGGTACCGCGACCCTGCGGCCAGCACACTTTATGCGGCGCAGAGCCTCAGCGGAGTGGAGCCGGTCTCCCCGGCGCGGCGCGAGGAATTGGCGGTCGCCGAGGCCCATCGCCGGGGGCATTCGGCACGGAACTGGAAGCTGTGGCTGCCGCGCGTTTATGCGTTGGTTCCTTTCGCAGTCGCAGACATTGCGCTCTGGGCGCAGGGGCTCGGCAACGAGGTAGTCTTGATATCGGTTGCGGGAGTGCTGACCCTTGGTGGATTGATTTTCAGGCGTCGCACGGTTGCGGTGCTGCGCAAGAGTATTCCGACAGTCAAAATACTCACAACACAACCGGAAAAAAACACCTCCTTCGTACCGGTGCTTGACACGCCACCGGCCAATGTGGGGATGTTTTTTTTCTCAATCGGGTTAGCAATCATCGCATTCTTTCTGGTGCTGTATGATCCTTTGCTTGTCGGGCAGACCTTTGGGGCCGCTGCTATCGCTTTTTTTGCATTAAGCGTGATCATCCCGATTGGCAGCAGTCTGGTCTGGACATCAGATCGCCTGGGCTTTCCAATCATT
The DNA here is from genome assembly GCA_964549055.1 of uncultured Hyphomicrobiales bacterium. Taxonomy (GTDB): domain Bacteria; phylum Pseudomonadota; class Alphaproteobacteria; order Rhizobiales; family JAJFHR01; genus JAJFHR01. Next base: position 10,990 of record CAZJUF010000006.1, read on the forward strand.
ACAACCTTACTCATCGGTGCAATAGTATTTAGCAACTGGAACAATAATCATGAGGTCGAAACAGTAGGGAACGGTGAGAATATCGACAAGCGCATGTCGGTATCTCAAGCCGTCGCGGCCTGGCTGGACGCCAACCCCCAGCAGAGCAGCGACGAAACGGTACCTTTGGTGATGGTGTCAACGGCAGGGGGAGGCCTGCGCGCTGCTTATTGGACCGCGACAGTTCTTGGGGCGCTGCAAGATACCTGCCCACAATTTCGCCAACGCACATTTTCCATCAGCGGGGTCTCTGGTGGAAGCGTCGGCGCTGCCGTTTTTACTGCCCGAGCGGGCCTTCTGTCCAACAATGAGATTGCTAACTGCACGGATGAGGTAAAAATCGGAAAAGTGTCGACATTCTCGACCCGTGTCCTCAGCGAAGATTTTCTCGGCCCCACGGTCGCGGCTCTGATGTTTCCAGACCTTATGCAGCGCTTTTTGCCTGTGCCGCTTCTGCGAGGGCGCGGTAAAGTGCTGGCGGATGCCTGGGCGCTAGCATGGGAGCGAACCTGCGGGAGTGACAGCACATGCAAACAAGCGGATGCACAACTTTTTGACGCTCCATTCCTCAGCTTTGGCCCCCGCGCGGGCAGTGACAACTGGCGTCCTGCGCTGTTTCTTAATGCTACCCACCAAGAATCCGGCAAGCGGTTTATCTCTGGCCACTTGAAGGTTACGCGGGACGTGTTTTTTGATGCTTTCGACAGTCACAATATTTTGCAACGCGACGTTACACTCAAGACTGCGGCTTTAAACAGCGCCCGATTCACCTATGTTTCACCTCCAGGGCTGCTGAAAGATCCGAACGAAAAAAAGCTTGGGCATGTGCTCGATGGTGGATATTTTGAAAACAACGGGGCGGTCACCTCCGCCGAATTATTGTTGAAAGTGTTGGAGGTTCTGGACGGACAGGGTCGGAAAGTCCAACCAATCATCATCCAGATTACCAGCGACCCCGGGTTGGATGCAGACGACTATCCGGTGCCGCCGGTCAAGGGAGCCGCGTTATTCCTTCCGATGAATGGTGAGGTTGACGCAATAGGCAATGAGGTCCTGGGGCCCATACGCGGCATTCTGGCAACGCGGGTCGCACGCGGTGTGCTGGCTGCCAAAACCCTGGCCGAAATTGTCGAATTGATGAACGACAAAAAATGGATCAAAATTATCGAAAATCCGGTCTTCGCTCATTTTGAGATGTGTGTTGAAACAGACGATCCAAGGCCACCGCTTGGTTGGGCGATGTCATCAGCCTCCCGCGACCAGTTAGGGGCAATGTTGATGTCCGGGCCGAAACCCTGCGACAACAAGGCTGAGTTAGCTAAAGTTCTGAACGCTTTGAATGGCAAGCCAGCATTGCCGAAACAAAATTAGCGCATTCAGGTGGCCTGTAGGTGTTTTGGAATTTGCCAGTGTTTGTCGGCAGGTTTTGCTCGCGGCAACCTTATGGCACCGGCAACATGGTGTTTGATCCCGTGCATTATCTTGCGTATTTACAGATCAGGAAAAAGAACGGTTGCTGCGTTTAAATCGAAGAAAATCCGCCTTCAATCATGACGATGGAGCCGTTTACCAGTTCCGCCGCAGGAGACGCCAGATAGAGTGCCAGATCGGCAATTTCCACCGGCTGGCCAAACCGGCCAAGTGGTGTTTTTTCAAGGAACGGGCCGCTCTTTTCTTCAGGGCTCCACAGCTTCTCACCCATCGGCGTCATCACCACTGTCGGGCAAATTGCGTTGACCTGAATGTTGTGCCGGGCCCATTCGGCCATCAAGGATTTGGTCAAAGCGTTCAGTGCGCCTTTGGAAGTTGCATAGGCGGCATGATCCTCAAGCGCAATTACACCTGTCTGTGAGGAGATATTGATGATTTTCCCCCAGTGCTGGGCAATCATTTGCGGGGCCAGCGCCTGGGCGAGCAAAAATGGCGCGCGCAAGTTGACCGCCATCGTCTCTTCCCATTGCTGCGGTGTGAGTTCAAGAGCGGGAGCAACAAGGGCAACGCCGGCGGAGTTCACCAGAATATCGATGGTGCCCACTGCCTCAAGGGCCACGCGCGCCGCCTCGCCAGGACCATCCACTGTTGCAAGATCGGCTTCAACCACAAGACACTTCCGGCCCATGACCTCAACATCTCGCGCAACTTCCTGCAAAGCCTCGCGGTCCCGTGCCACAGCCACAATATCAGCTCCCGCATCAGCAAACACCCGGCATATCTCGGCCCCGATCCCCTTCGATGCACCGCTAATCAGTGCTGTTCTGCCCTCAAGGGAAAACCGTTTTTGCCAGTTCGACATTGTTTACTCCAGATTGGTATGACGGGCGCGCATGTTGCCTGAGCCAATTTCAGGATGATCAGCCAGCATCAATATCAAAATTTCGTATGCCACAAATTGAACCCCTTCATAAAGCGAACCCATCGGCAGGGTTGAAAGGGTGTTGCCCCGGTCGTCAGCCATGGTCTGCGCCGGCAGGACCATAACATGATCACACCTTTTTGGCACTGCACCACCGGGCTGGGCCGTAAAACAGGCCGTGGTCGCACCGGCGTTTTGTGCAACATCAACCAGGGCTGAAACGGTCGAAAATGCGCCAGGACCCGCACTGACAATGAGTAGATCGCCTTCACCCACCGGTGGCGTGGTCATATCGCCCACCACATGGGCATGAAGACCGAGGTGATACAGTCGCATTGCGAAGGCCTTGATCATCAGCCCTTCGCGGCCAACGCCATAAAGTGCAATCCGGTTTGCGTCAGCTATTGCGCCAACCATTTCCCGGGCTTCTTTCTGTTCAATTCGCGCGATACTATCGCCAATCTCGGTAATTGCAGCAGACCCGGTTTTGAGAAAATCCATTGTAACCTCTCCTTGTCAGCCTGCTTTGCTCATGGCCCGGCCAAAAACGGCATCTACCGCCTGTTGCAAAAGCCCTGCCTCCGCGAGCAGGTCCAGCACGGTGTATCTGGCACGAATAAACCTGCTGGCCAGAAAGGTCGATCGCAAGTGATCCGGGCCAACCCCGATATCACCGGCATTTACCGGCGCACCGGCAGCCCGCAACAGTTTCGCCATCTCGTCGCTGCGCATCATATGGCGGCGAAGACGGGCCCGCATTTCGGGCCAGACTGTCTGTAAACGGTGCAGGCGTTCTTCGTGGTCCTGCGTTGACAGATGTTTTTCCGCCGTTTCCTGCCGGGCCCGCTCGATAATATTCCGGTCATCGAAAGCGGAACCAATTTCAGCAAATTTGTCTGCCAGCGATGGTGCAGAACCGGCAATTTCAGCCGGGACAATCGCGCTCAAATCCTGTTCAATCAGCCAGTCGAAAAAGGCCAGCGTGGTCATGCAGCCAACCGAAACACAGGCTCCGTGCGAGACCAGTTGACCGTTGAATTGCAATCCTTCCATTTCCCACAAATGGGCAATCTGGTGATCAGCACCCGAGGCGGGGCGCGAGGAGCCATGAAACTCCATTGCCAGACCAACCGCCGTCAGCCCGGCAAACAACCGGGCGATGGCGGCAAAATCACCATTGGCCAGTGCAGATGGTTGCGCTAGCCAGCCAGGCAAATTATCCTGCACCAGCGGCCAGGCGACATCGTCAATGGCTTCAATTCCAAGACTGTCGGCAATAATCCAGTCGCCACCGGCAGGAACCTTGCCAGCCAGATCACCATAACCCCAGCCCGCCATTTCGCCCGGTGCTGCAGCAATAATATCCAGATCAGCCAGGATCACCCGCGGCGCCCGCGCCGGGATTGTCATTTTAAACCCGTTTCGGGCAAGTGGCGCGCCTGCTGAGGCGTATCCATCCATTGATGCGGCAGTTGCAACAGAGCAATAGGCGAGGTTCTCGCAATTGGCGGAATATTTGACCAGATCATTGATCACACCGGAGCCAAGCGCAACGGGAATGCTGCCTGAAGCTTTTAACAATGACCTGAATGTTTCCGCAAGTTCTACCGTTGGTTTTGGCAGCGGGCGCGCTGTAATGATGTGACACTCGACGGCAAAATGTGCGGCCTCAAGACTTTGCACAAGTTTTTCCCCGGCAGCGGCAAATCCCGCTTCATCGGCAAATACAATAACTCTTTCGCCCTCAAAACACCTTTTTACCACTGCCCCGCATTGTTCAATGGCACCACGCTCGACAATCAGCTCCCTGATGGTTGCGGATTTCACTATCGCCGGTTCGATTATATTTTGCAGCTCGATTTTCCAATCTGACATCACCCTCGCCCCTCCGGGACCGGCTCGATTGTCAATCTGGAGCTGTCAAATTGATGCAGCCGCCCGGGTGGAAAATTAAGCCCCACCTTCGCGCCAACCTCGGTCGCATCATCACCATCGGTCTTGACAACGATGCTGGCTGCGGCATCACTGTGCATATAGAGGTAACTTTCGCCGCCAAGCTGCTCTTTTACCCGAACCGTTGCATCAAGAGCACCTTTACCGGCAGCGGTAATTTTCACATGTTCCGGCCGGATACCCAGCCGCACGGTTTGTTGGTGCAGATTTTCTATAGTGCTGCCGTCCAGTTGTTTGCGGTCAAGGAAATTCATTGCGGGAGAGCCAATGAACCCGGCAACAAATTCTGTTTTCGGGCGATGGTAAAGGTCGAGCGGTGCGCCAACCTGCTCGACCCGTCCTTCATTGAGTACAACAATAGTATCAGCCATTGTCATTGCCTCAACCTGATCGTGGGTGACATAAATCATCGTGGCGCTCAGTTGTTTGTGTAATCCCTCAAGCTCAATACGCATCTGGATGCGCAGTTTTGCATCGAGATTGGAAAGCGGTTCGTCAAACAAAAAAACCTTGGGGTCTTTCACAATGGCGCGGCCAATCGCCACGCGCTGGCGCTGGCCGCCGGAAAGTTGCGCTGGTTTACGATCAAGATAATCCTCCAGTTGAAGAATGCGCCCGACCTCGGTGATGCGTGCGTTTCGTTCTTCCGGCGCGACCTTGTTGACTTTCATGCCAAAATCGATGTTTGCGCGCACGCTCATATGGGGATAGAGGGCATAGGACTGAAAAACCATCGCCACATCGCGTTCAGACGGTGCCATGGTCGTCACATCCCTGCCGCCAATGTGAATTCTGCCTGACTGGATGGCCTCCAGCCCGGCAATTGAACGCAGCAGGGTGGATTTTCCGCAGCCGGACGGACCGACAAAAACAACAAAGGCCCCATCCTCGATCTCAAGCGAGACATCAATCAACGCCGGCACTGTGCCATATGACTTGTTAACGCCACTAAGTGTAACTTCGGCCAATTTCACCCTCCAGTTTTGCCAACCCTCTTATCAGATGCCGATCACACGATGAATACCGGTTTCAAGATATCGGTTGACAGGCCACCGTTTGCATACAAATGTATTGTTGGTATTACAAACGAATGTCAATCGAAACATTACACCGAAGCAAAGGCCAACAGGCCAAACGTCGGAAGGCCACATGTTAACAGGGAGGAAACAAAATGAAATTCAAAACATTTGTCAGCGCTCTTGCGCTTATGACAGGACTGGCTTTGGCAAGTGCAAGCGCACAGGCCTCGGAGTGGACCCTGGAAAAAGCCGCTAAACCTTATGCAGGAACAACCGTTGATGTCGTATTTCTGTTGCGTCCGGGTTATGATGCTGCCGAGGCAATGCTGCCGGACTTTGAAGCCAAAACCGGTATCAAGGTAAATATTGTCAAACACCCGTATGAAAACGCGCTTGGCCAGCAGGTGCGCGATTTTGTTGCCAATGGTGATTTTGACATCGCGCTTATTGATCTTGTGTGGATTGGTAATTTTGCCGAGAACGACTGGATTGTTCCAATATCCAAGTTCACCTCAAACCCGGATCTGGCTGACCCGAAACTTGATATGGGCGACTTCTTTCCGCTGGTCCTGAATGCCTTTGGCGGATGGAACGGCGTTGTCTATGGCCTGCCTTTCGACAATTATTCCGGCCTGCTTTATTACAATTCCTGCACACTGAAAAAAGCCGGATTTGATGGCCCGCCAAAAACCTGGACCGAGTTGAAGGATGTTTACGGCCCTGCCCTTACCAAGGACGGGAAGTATGCCTTTGCCTTGCAGTCCAAGCGTAATGAAACACAATCGGCTGACAGTTTTGCGCGCATGTTGTGGCCGTTTGGCGGTTCGTTTCTTGATAAAAAATTCAGATCCAACCTGCTTTCTCCCGAAAGCCAGACCGGCCTGAAATTTCGTCAGGACCTGATGAAATATATGCCTGAAGGCATTGTCTCCTACGATCATTCCGAAGCGGTCAATGCGTTTGCTCAGGGCGACGTGGCGATGATTACCGAGTGGTCGGCGTTTTATTCATCACTGAAGAACCCGGATACCTCAAAAGTCGTCGATTGCATGAAAATTGCACCGGAACCCAAAGGCCCTGCGGGTCGCAAGCCAGCACTTGGCGGATTTTCTCTGGCCGTTGCTTCCCAGGCCGACGAGAAGGAACAGGCGGCAGCCTGGTTGTTCATCCAGTGGGTGACATCCAAGGCCAACGCCAAGGAATATCTTGAGCGTGGCGGCGTATCTGCCCGCCAATCGGTATACAAGTTGCCGGGCATTGCGGAAAAATATGACTTTGTGCCAGCGCTGGTTGAAAGCTGGCAGGAAGGTGTGCCGGAATTCCGCCCGCGTTTTGCTGAATGGCCTGAAATCACCGAGATTGTGCAGGAATGGGGAACCAAGATCATGCTTGGTGAAGTTTCCACCGAAGAAGGCGCAAAAATACTCGGCGAGCGTATGGAGGCAGTTCTTGACAAGGCCGGGTACTATTCCGGTGACAAGCCGCTTGCGCAATAGTACGATTATATAATCTCTGGGGCACCCTGTGGGGTGCCCTTTTTTCCTCCAGGGTTGTGTCTTGTTTATACGGATAACATTTGATGTCTGCCAGAGTCAGCCGTAAAACCCTTTTCGGATTTCTCGGACCAGCCGTGATTGCGCTCGCGGCAATCGGTATCGGGCCGCTTTTATATGCCTTTTACACCAGCTTGCATTTTTTCAATCTGACCAAACTCAAGAAGGTGGAGTTTATCGGGTTTGAAAACTACAGCTATGCTTTGACTGACCCGGTATTCTGGGAGGCGATGAACCGTACATTCACCATGCTTATAATCGCCCTGCCGATGCAGATTGGCCTGGGCCTGGGCATTGCCCTCATCCTGCACCGTCCGGGTCTCGGTTTTTTGCGGGTATTGACCAGGCTTTCACTGGTGCTGCCGATGGCAACTACCTATGCCGTGGTTGGCCTGCTGGGTCAGATCATGTTCAACTTGAAATATGGTGTGGTAAACCAGCTTGCGGGTTTTATCGGCATTGCCCCGGTCAACTGGATTGGTGATCCGTTTAATGCCTTTGCCATGATTATCTTCTGGGATGTCTGGCAATGGACGCCGTTTGTGGCGCTGGTGTTGCTGGCGGGGCTGACAACGGTGCCGGGCGAAGTTGAGGAGGCTGCAAACCTGGAGACAAAAAACTGGTGGACGGTTTTGCGTTATGTTCAACTGCCATTTCTCATACCGGGTCTGGTGGCCGTGCTGATTCTGCGCACCGCTGATACATTGAAGCTGTTTGACATGGTCTTCACCCTCACCCGTGGTGGTCCGGGATCTTCAACCGAATTAATCTCTTTGATGATCCAGCGGGTTGGTTTTCGGGCCTTTGATCAGGGGATGGCATCGGCACAGGCGATTATCCTGCTGATCGTCACAATCATTCTGGCACAGTTTTATATAAAGCTGTTCTATAAGGAAGTGTGACATGGCTGCTGTATCCACATCGCCGAAATCAACCGCAGCCCAGATTGTTCTGATGCTGGTTGTCATCACATTTTGCGTGTTTCCGTTTTACTGGATGGTGACGACCTCCTTGAAAACACAGGTGCTGGCGCTGGAAAGCCCACCGGTTTGGCTGTTTACGCCAACGTTTTCAAACTATGTCACCGTGCTGTTTGAAGATGGTGTGCTACGCACGTTGATAAACTCACTGATTGTGGCGTCTTCTACAACCATCCTTGCAGTTTTGCTCGGCCTGCCCGCAGCCTATGCCCTTGCCCGGTTTGAATTTCGCGGCAAAAAAGACCTGTGGTTCTGGTTTATCACCAACCGGATGATCTCACCAATCGTACTCGCCCTGCCATTCTTCCTTATTGCCCGCAATCTGGGCATGCTCGACAGTCGCATCACACTTATTCTGATTTACCTGACTTTCAACCTGCCAATTGTTATCTGGATTTGTACCGACCAGTTTCGCGCCATTCCTTTCGAGCTGGATGAAGCCGCTTTGCTGGAGGGTGCATCACAATGGCGGATTTTCCGTTCTATCTGTCTGCCGCTGGCCATGCCAGGCGTTGCTGTGTCATCGATATTTTCGTTCATTTTTTCCTGGAACGAATTGATGTTCGCACTTGTGTTGACGCGCAGTAACGCTAAAACAGCTCCGGCAATGGCAGTCAGCTTTATGGAAGGCTACAATCTTCCTTACGGAAAGATCATGGCCACTTCGACGCTGATCGTCGTACCGGTTTTGATCTTTGCGCTGATTGCATCCAAACATCTGGTGCGCGGACTTACGATGGGAGCTGTAAAATGAAACCGCACAATGACGCAGCGGGGCAAGACTAAGTGGCGCGACCGGCAAAAACCCTGCAAATTGATGAAGAAGAGCGGCTTTTTGTGCGCCTTGCATGGGCGTGTGAAATCGAGGGAATTACCCAGGCCGCTGCCGCCAACAGGTTTGGCATCACCCGGCTGCGGGTTAATCAGGCACTTGCCGAGGCGCGTCGTCGCGGCATTGTGCGGGTATCGATTAATTCAATCTATGGCCCCTGCACCGAACTGGAAGCAGCCCTCGTCGAGCGATATGGCCTCATGGAAGCCCATATCGTACCCTCGCCCGCTGATCCCGCGGCGGTTCAGATCATTATTGGCACCGCCCTTGGCCACTATCTGACAACATTGTTGCAGCGACCTGAAATCCGCCTGTTTGGCATGTCCTGGGGCAATACGTTAAACTTCGCAACCCGGTATATGGAGCCGCTTAACCGGCCTGACCTGGAAATCGTCTCGGTCATGGGCGGTCTTAGCAAGGGTTCCGATCTCAACAGCTATGAAATCACCCAGCGGCTGGCAAATTTGTGTAATGCCCAGCACCGGTATTTTACCGCGCCTATTTATGCAGGCTCGGCACAAAGCCGCGATGTGTTGATAGATCAGGATGTATTCAAGCAGGTGATCGAAAAAATCAGGAGTGCCGATGCCCTGGCAATGGCCGCCGGTGATATGTCGCAAAGCCTCCTGATACGTGACGGACTGCCCTCGGAGTTTACAGCCCGGGAGCTTATTGAAGCGGGTGCCGTTGGTGATATACTGGGATATATGCTCAATGCCGACGGTGTTCCAATTGATCATCCGATCAACAGCCGTCTTATCGGGATTGATCTGGAGGACCTGCGCTCAATTCCCAATACAATCCTTGCAGCGGGCGGAGCACACAAAGTTGCGATCATGCGGGGGTTCCTGAGCCTTGGGTATGTCAAAACTCTGGTGAGTGATGAGCAAACCGCTCGGTTGCTGCTGTAAAACAGGCTGGATCATGACACTATTTGCAGGTATCGACATTGGCACTTCAGGGGTGAAAATCGTCCTTGTGGATGAAGCCGGCAAAATACATGCCGAGGCTTCCAGAAATATTGATGTGGAACGCCCGCATCCGGGTTGGAGCCAGCAGCACCCCCATTTGTGGTGGGAGGCGACCTGTCTGGTTTTTGACCAACTCGCGGCAAACCACCGCGAAGCAATGGCGAGGGTTGCCGGCATCGGCCTGTCCGGCCAAATGCTCGGTGCGGTACTCCTGGACAAAAATGACCGCCCAACCCATACCTGCATTCTGTGGAATGATCAGCGCGCCTTAAGGGAATGCGAGGAATTTTTGAGCAAGGTTCCTGATATGGGGCTTCGCACCGCTGGCAATCCCGATCCCGGCATGACCGCACCAAAACTTCTTTGGCTGGCCACACATGAACCACACGCATTTGAGCAGGCAGATGTATTGATGCTGCCCAAGGACTATGTGCGCCTGTGCCTGACGGGCGAACGCGCCAGCGAACCCAGTGATGCTGCCGGAAGCCTTTTGTTCGATTGCCGCAAAATGAATTGGGATGGAGAGCTGACTGCCGCCGCCGGCTGGAACCTTGAAAAGTTGCCCCCGCTCATTGCCTCGCACGCTGAAGCGGGCAGACTTCGCTCGTCCCTGCAATCGCGCTGGGGCATCACAGACCCGGTTTCGGTGGCAGCGGGGGCGGGTGACAACATGGCTTGCGCACTTGGCGTAGGCGCAACCACACCCGGTGATGCGGTGGTTACACTTGGCACCTCCGGCGTGCTGTGCACCGTAGATGGCGACTTTCACCCGGCAGCTCACAATGCTGTTTTGACCAATCCGCACGCCGCTCCAAACACCTATCTTTCACTGGGTGTGGTGATGAGTGCGACCCAGTCACTCAACTGGATTGCCAGCCTTTGCGGAATGTCCGTTTCCCGTCTTGCCGATGCTGTGGAAGCAATGGTCAAAGACCAGGGCATTGAACATACACCAATCATGCGGCCAAGCCTTACCGGCATCAGAACACCGCATAACCGGCCCGATGCGGGAGCATCAGTGATGGGGATCACCGCCGGCACAGATGCACCTGCACTTGCCTACGCGATAATCGAAGGCGTGGCATTTCAGTTTCTGGATTGTTATGAAGCCCAGCGCGATGCCGGTGTTGCCGTTAAAAACGTTACCGCTGTTGGCGGTGGTTCGCAAAACCGGTTCTGGGTTCAGCTTATCGCAACCCTGTTTGATGTGGCAATCGACTTGCCGGTATCAAGTGCCAATGCGGCAGCGAGCGGTGCTGCCCGGCTGGGCAGCGTCGCCTGTGGAGAATTTTCCACCGCTGAGGCACTGGGCAAAAAGCCCGTCAATTCGTCAACGGTCGAACCTGATTACACCCTCACTGAAACGCTCAGGCAGCGATATTCAAAATTTCGAAAGCTTCCCATGTAGCAAAACTCTGACAGGCCCAACCGGTCTGTCGGATTTAGTCTGGCTTTGGTGTCTGCAATTTAGCGATATTTTGCCATGATCCGTGATGACAAATTTTCGCTCTTATGATCGCTCACAACGGTTGCCGCTATCACCCGGTCTTTGCCCCCGGCCACATCCCTGGCATTTATTCGGCGCAGATGCGTCCGTTGCGCTTTATAATCCTGACGAGTTGATCGGTATCTATTGCTTTGCAGATAGCACCTTTTGGCCGGGTGGTTGGTACGTCTGTGGCGGCACACATGGCATTTAGAATTGCTTCGTCAATTGCTTCCACAACAGCAAGATAGACGGGATCAAGCAGCTCATCATTGAGGCATTTCATGTTACGCCAGGGTCCGGAAAATTGAGGAAGATACATTTCATTTGCCGTACTGAAGGCGAGAAAAATGTCGCCGGAATTATTGCCACCAGGCGATCCCGTCTTACTGATGCCAATAGAGGCGCGCCTTGAGAGCCTCTCAAGTTGACCGGAGGACAAGGGCAGGTCGGTCGCGATGATAGATACGATAGACCCACATTCAGCTTTGAAACCTGGAATTCGGTGTTCCGACATTTCCTCCCCAACGGGGATCCCTGCCACAGTCAACCAGGGGCGGATGCCGTGGTTGGCCTGCACCAAAACACCAAGGGTGAAACTTTCGCCGTCTATTTTCAGCATCCGTGACGAAGTTCCTGTACCGCCTTTGAATTCATAACAGATCATTCCCGTGCCGCCACCAACATTGCCTTCTGCTATCGGTCCAGAGGCTGCCGAACGTATAGCCGAAAGCGCATGATCCCTGGTGACATGGAAACCATTGATGTCGTTCAGGACGCCATCATAAGTTTCAGAAACAACGGGCATGGCCCAAAGAGGATTGTTGTGCCAGCTGTCGGCATAATGGCCTACCATCCAGCGAGTGGCGCCGTCATGCACGGCTCCAACAGAATGTGAATTGGTAATCATGATGGGGCCAACAAGGTAGCCACCGTCCTTTACCCAATGTGTGCCCGTCATTTCTCCATTACCGTTCAAAGAAAACTGACCGGCCCAAACCGGGCGGGGGGTTTCGTCAAACCCTCTTGGCAGGATGGCGGTCACGCCTGTTTGGACGGAAAGTTCGCCGGTTTGCAATGCAGGGTTTAAGTGGGATGAAAGCGTTTCATACCCGATCAAAACACCCCCAACATCCGTGATGGCATTGTTTGTGCCCGTTTCTCCCTTGAAAGGCAGGCCAAGATCGCGGGCACGTGGTTTGAATGAAATATTAACTGTCATATTATGATTTTCTCGATCTCATATAGAGCCCTACCGAGGCAATAATGATTGAAAAGAGCAGCATGATTGTCGCAATTGCGTTGATCTCTGGCTTGATGCCTCGACGCAGCATTCCGTAAATGAAAACTGGCAGGGTCTGGCTGTCGACACCGGCAATGAAATAGGTAATTACCAAATCGTCCATGGAGATGATAAAGGAGAGTAAAGCGCCACCGATGACACCAGGCAGGATCATAGGTAGTGTGATCCGCCTGAAAGTTACCCAACTATTTGCACCAAGATCTGCAGAAGCTTCTTCCAGAGTTTCATCCATATCA
>CAZJUF010000007.1:0-7828 GCA_964549055.1 uncultured Hyphomicrobiales bacterium
ATCGCTTGGATATCCCGCAACACCTTTTTGATTGATGAATGTGAAAGCGCCGTGGGCATCCGTTGCCCAGGTGAAATCGCTCGAACAATTTGCCAGATCCTGAAAGAAGGTGCGGCTTTCGATCAAAGCCTGGCGCAGATTTTGCTCAAGAGCACTGTCGGCACCATAGATGAGCACAGCGGGGTTTTGTTGCCCGGCGAGAGGAAGATGTATGCCGGTCAGGGAATAACTTATGGTGGTGAGCCCCGAGTGTCCGCGTTTTTTGACCCTGATGATCCAGTTATCGGAAGTTTTGCTGCGCGCTATGGCTGCAACTCTTGCCAGCAAATTAGAGGCCAGACGTGTGCTGCCATCACCATTTTCCTGCACCAGAACCGAGGCATGGCGGTTTGAGGAAATTATGCGACCATCAGGCCAAACCATCACGGCTGGACAGGGAATCGCATTGACCAGCGCTGCACTGGTAAGACCAACGTCTGCCTGATCATCAAAATGGGAAGTTAAAACGCTTTGCACTGAAGGGATATCACTCATATTACTGCCAAATTCTGTGGTAGACTAAGTATACACGAGCTACGTTAATTGGGAGTTACTGACGCATTTCCCACTTGATTGACCGGGGAATAATAGTGCACTTTGGCAGCCATGAACCAAACATCAGAAACATCTATTGATCAGGCGGCCAGAATTTCAGCGGATTTTACCCATAAATCAGTCTGGATATTCGACCTCGACAACACGCTTTATCCCGCCCACTCAAACCTGTTTGCGCAGGTTGATTACCGCATGGGATCATTTGTCGCTGAATTTCTTGACGTTGACAGGGTCGAAGCGCGCAAAATCCAGAAAAAATATTACCGCGAATATGGCACCACCATGAATGGATTGATGACCTGCCACAATCTCGATCCGCAGCTTTATCTCAATTACGTTCACAACATTGACCTGTCGCCGATTTCCAATGATACCGCTTTAAATGATGCCCTTGCCCGCCTGCCCGGCCGCAAGCTTATCCTCACCAACGGCTCGGTTAAACACGCTGAAAATGTCGCCGGCAAGCTGGGAATACTGCACCACTTTGATGATATTTTTGACATCGTTGCAGCAGATTTCGTCCCCAAACCGGCGCGGTCAACGTATGAAAAATTCATGGAACGAGCAGGAATAGACCCGCTCAATGCGGCAATGTTTGAAGATCTGGCGATAAATCTTCAAGTCCCTCATGATCTGGGTATGAAAACCATACTGGTGTGTTCACCACCTCAGCTCAGGGATGAAAAAACCGATATCTACAATGGTGTCGATAGCGATGCCGAACATGTTCATCACGTCACTGAACATTTAAGCGATTTTCTTGAATTGATTTTACGCCATATGCCGGTCAAGAGTTGACATGCCATTATGTTTGGGTAGGTTGACCGCAATCACATAACGCCCTCATTTCAGGAGAAACCTATGAGCCACGCAGACCTTCAGGCAACAATTGACCGGGCTTTTGAGGACCGCGACAACCTTTCACCTGCAACCGGTGGCGAAGTGCGCGAAGCAGTGGAACAGGCGTTGCAACTGCTCGACAGTGGCCAGGCGCGCGTTGCGGAGAAATCTGGTGACACATGGGTGGTCAATCAGTGGCTGAAAAAAGCGGTGTTGCTGTCTTTCAGTATTAACGATATGGCACCCATCCCGGGGGGGCCGGGAGGATCGCACTGGTGGGATAAAGTGCCCTCCAAGTTTGACACCTGGGGCAGTGAAGAATTTCGTCAAGCCGGGTTTAGAGCCGTTCCCGGTGCCATTGTCCGGCGCTCGGCTTACATTGCACCCAGCGTCGTGTTGATGCCGAGTTTTGTTAATCTTGGTGCTTACGTTGACACAGGCTCGATGGTCGATACCTGGGTTACCGTGGGCTCATGCGCGCAGATTGGCAAGAACTGCCACCTTTCCGGCGGTGTTGGCATTGGTGGCGTGCTTGAACCTTTGCAGGCCGGACCGGTGATTATCGAAGATAACTGTTTTATCGGCGCACGCTCCGAAGTGGTTGAGGGCGTCAAGATTGGCGAAGGTACGGTGTTGTCCATGGGGGTGTTTATTTCCGCTTCCACCAAGATTATCAATCGTCAGACCGGCGAGATTCACATCGGTGAAGTGCCACCCTTTTCGGTTGTTGTACCGGGCAATATTCCCGGCAAAGCCCTGCCCGATGGCTCACCTGGGCCGTCGCTTTATTGCGCCGTTATTGTCAAAACGGTTGACGCTCAGACACGATCCAAAACCTCCATCAATGATCTTTTGCGGGACTGACAAATGACCATTGATGCCAGTGATCCAGTAGCGCTCCTTGCCATGCTGGTAAAATGCCCCAGTGTAACCCCCAATGAAGGGGGTGCATTGACGGGTTTGCAGGGGGTTCTCGACGAGATCGGTTTTAAGTGCACCCGATTGACTTTCAGTGATGAAAATACGCCTGACGTCGACAATCTGTTTGCCCGCATTGGTTCAGGTTCACCCCACATCTGCTTTGCCGGTCACACCGATGTGGTGCCGCCGGGCAATGAAGATGACTGGAGCCACCCGCCGTTTTCTGCCACCATTGAAGACGGCTTTTTATATGGTCGTGGATCCTCTGACATGAAAGGCGGCATTGCCTGTTTCATTGCCGCCCTCAAGCGGTTTTTGGATGCTAAGCCCGGCAGTTTTGAAGGATCAATCAGCCTGCTGATTACCGGCGACGAAGAAGGTCCTGCGCTCAATGGAACTGTCAAAGTTTTGGAGTGGATGGCGAACAATAATCACACACCCGATCATTGTATCGTCGGTGAACCGACAAGCGTCAGCACCGTTGGCGACATGATCAAAATCGGTCGCCGTGGCAGCATCAACGTTCATTTGATTGTAGAAGGTATTCAGGGCCATGTGGCTTACCCGCAAAAAGCCAGAAATCCTTTTGATTTAATGGTGCGCATTCTCGATCGTCTGAATTGTGAAATACTGGATAGCGGCAACGAACATTTCCAGCCGAGCAATCTCGAAATAACCGCCATCGACACCAATAATCCGGCAACCAATGTTATTCCGGCTAAAACTGAAGCGCAGTTCAACATTCGCTATAATGACACTTATAACAACGACAGTATTGCCGCCCATATCACTGCTATATGCCACGAGGTGGCAGGGGAACAAAGTGGAGATATCCAATTGTCATTTCAGGCCTCCGGCGACAGTTTTTTGACAAAGCCGGATGATTTTGTTGCCGACGTCTGTGCCTCAATTGCGGCCAAAACCGGCGTGGCGCCAGAGATGTCAACCGGTGGTGGCACGTCGGATGCACGGTTCATTACGAATTATTGTCCGGTAATAGAATTTGGCGCGGTAGCGGAAAATATTCACGGGATAGATGAACGGGCAAATATTGAGAACCTGGAAATCGTGACCGGCATATACCAGGATGTGCTTGGTCGTTATTTTTCCTGAAGCCTCGTTAATGTTTTACATGTCTGAAAGACTGCCATGTTGACCTATTCAGAAATTCGCAGCGCAATGACCGGAAGCTTCTTGCTGGCCAAACGTGATGTGCGCGGATTGCAGTTTTTCGATGTGACGATAGATGGCTTCTGGCGCTCGTTTCTGGTGGTTGTTCTGATTTCGCCTTTCTACGTGCTCTATGCCCTGCAGGAAGTCGAGATTGCTCACGATATTAATATACAAGACAGTGTTCCGGCAGCCAGTGCAGGCTTTGTTGCAGCCAGGGTTTCGTTGCTGGGGCTGGAGTGGGCAATCTATCCCGTTACCATGATATATATTACCCGGCTGATGGGCCTGTGGCCAAAGTACATTACCTACATCGCAATTTACAACTGGAGCTCACTGTTTATCAGCCTGGCCCTGGCGCCGGCGGCCGTGTTGTATTTTTCAGGTGTAATTTCGGCACAAATGACCGCAACCATCAACCTGTTTACCATCCTGTTTATTCTCTATTTTCGCTGGTATATTGCCAGAACAGTGTTGGAGACGGCGGCGACGACGGCGACATTAATTGTTGCTTTTGATCTTGTTTTAAGCCTGCTTATTCAAGGGATTTTTAGCCGGTTAACAGGATAATCCACCTGCATGAAATAAAGACCGTGCGCCGGGGCTACAGGTCCACAGGCTGGCCGGTCTTTGGCGGCAAGAATTTTTGCCAGGTGGTCAGGTTGCCATTTACCTTCACCGACCATTTTGAGACTGCCGGCAATTGAACGCACCTGATTATGCAGGAACGAGCGTGCATTGACGGCTATTTCAATCCCGTCTCCGTTACGTGTAACTTTTACCTCCTCAAGAGTTCTCAGCGCTGATTTTGCCTGACAGTGAACTGATCTGAAGGTGGTGAAGTCGTGTTTGCCGATGAGATATTGAGCGGCTTCATCCATGGCCGCGTGGTCCAGTGGCGTTTTCACCGACCAGGCTCTGGTGCCGTCAAGGGCAAGGGGGGAACGGCGGTTGGTAATGCGATAGAGATAGTGACGCTTGATGGCATCAAAACGCGCGTCAAACTCCGCTCCTATGGTTTTGCAACTGAGTATCGCTACCGGGTCAGGCTTAAGGTAATAATTCAGCCCATCGCGAATTTTTTCCGGTAGCCAGTCACGTGACAGATCAAAATGGCCGACCTGACCACAGGCATGCACACCGGCATCGGTTCTGCCCGCTCCGTAAACCGATACACCCTCACCGGTTAGATTTTTGACGGCCCGTTCGAGTGCTGTTTGAACAGAAGGTCCGTTGTCCTGCCTTTGCCAGCCAACAAACGGTGTGCCGTCATATTCTATCACTATGCAATATCTCGGCATGGCCTAATCCAAAACCGTTCCGGGTGCCAGGGTGAAGCCGCGCAGAAAATCCTCAACACTGGCAACAGATTTACCTTCACGCTGCACCTGTTCAATACGCAAAGCACCGCTGCCACAAGCGACAATGAGCGGTGTCTCAAGAATGAGACCTGAAGCGCCCTCACCTTCGGTCATGACGGCTTTTATCACTTTAATTCGAAAGCGTTTGCCTGATTGCCCCGCTTCAAACCAGGCACCGGGCCATGGCGTCAGCCCGCGAATTTGGCGATCGATTTCTTCAGCGCTTTTGTTCCAGATGATGCGGCCTTCTGATTTTGTAATTTTTTTGGCGTAAGTGATATCGTCATTGCCTTGCGGCGTTGCTGCAAGATCACCTTTGATGAGTTGATCAAGTGTTTTTACGATTAAATTTCCACCAATCTGGCTGAGTTCATCATGCAATGTGCCTGCGGTTGTTTCAGAGGTTATGGCAATTTTCTGCGTCATAAGCATGGCCCCGGTATCGAGGCCTTCATCCATCTGCATGATGGTGACACCGCTATGAGGATCACCAGCCATGATCGCGCGTTGAATGGGTGCCGCACCACGCCAGCGCGGCAGCAAAGAGGCATGAATATTGAGACAGCCATAGCGCGGGGCTGCCAGAATTTCGCCGGGTAAAATAAGACCGTAAGCTACCACGACAGCGACATCGGCACCATGGTCTGAAAAAGCCTGAATTGCTGCCGCCTGCTTAAAATTCTGCGGCGTTAAAACCGTTAATCCGTTGTCTTGCGCATATTGATGAACGGGCGTCAGGTGTTCGGTCATACCGCGACCGGATTTTCGCGGTGGCTGGGAATAGATCGCAACAATATCATGACCGGCAGCCATAAGACTGGCCAGTGCGGGAACCGAAAACTCCGGCGTGCCCATGAAAATGATCTTTAAAGCCTGCATAAGATGCTTCTCAGCCTCCTCGTTAGGAAACCGGTCTAGCCCGTGTTTTCCAAACGCCTTGCCTTGATGAACTTTTTGGTAATCCTGTCTCTTTTCAGGCGTGAAATATGATCCAGAAACAGGATGCCGTTGAGATGATCGACTTCGTGCTGAATACACGTTGACAGCAGACCATCGCATTCAATTTCCTGCTCCGCACCCTCATAATCCAGAAAGTTTACGCGGCACCGGCTCGGGCGTTCCACTTCTTCATAGATTTCGGGGATCGACAAACACCCTTCATCGTAGGTTGAAAGCTCGTCTGAAACCCAGGTAATTTCGGGATTGATAAAGTGCATTGGAGCGCGTGCATCTTCATCGCGCGAAACATCTATCACAACTGCGCGTTTGAGAATGCCAACCTGAACGGCGGCGAGGCCGATGCCGGGTGCCGCATACATGGTGGAGCACATGTCATCGAGGAATTTGCGTAACTCATCATCCACGCGCTCGACCGGTTTGGAGATCATTTTGAGCGTTTTATCTGGAATGATTAAGATGGGTAAAACTGTCATGGGGGTGAGATAAGGCAGCTTGCGCCAAACGTCAACTTTTGCTTTGTGCTATAAGATAAGATTGCGCGAATCAGTTAGAATAAAACCATGCCTTTTGATATTTACATGCCTGTCGGTCGTATTGGTGACCAGATCATCACCCTGTTTGAAGCGGGATTGGCCGTGGGCGCACTGGTGGTGGTGATTTTCTTCATTATGGGTTTTTCGGCCATGGCAGCGTCAAAACGGCGTGCTGCAGCTGTTCAACAACAACTTAACGAGTTTATGCGCCTGCAAAGCGAGATGACCGGACGCTTGCAGTCTTTAGGTGATGTCAGTTCAGCCAGTTCAGCTGAAATCTCCCGCAATCTGAATGAACGTTTGGCGCAAGTGAGCCAGGCTATGGGAGAAAACCTTGAAACCAACACCAAAAGAACCAGCCATAATCTCAATTTATTAGGTGAACGGCTGGATCAGGTCAGCCATCGCATGGGGCAAAACCTTGAAGTAAATGCCAAGACCACCACTGCAAACCTCAATTTGCTCAACGAAAGACTGGCGATAATTGACCGGGCGCAGAAGAATATCTCGGAACTTTCGAGCCAGGTTGTGGGCTTGCAGGATATCTTAAGCAACAAGCAGCAGCGCGGCGCTTTTGGTCAAGGCCGCATGGAGGCGATCATTGAAGATGGTTTGCCAAAAGATGCCTATTCGTTTCAGGCAATGCTCTCTAACAAAAAACGGCCTGACTGTCTGATCCATCTGCCCAATAATTCTGCCAGCATTGTCATTGATGCCAAATTTCCACTGGAATCATTTGAGTTGTTAAAGTCAGCCGACACGCCTGAACTCACCAAGGAAGCGGTTGCCCGGGTGCGCAAGGACGTGGGCCAGCACATCAAGGATATTTCCGAAAAATACTTCATTCCCGGTGAAACCCAGGATACGGCGATGATGTTTGTGCCCTCGGAATCACTTTATGCCGATTTGCATGAACTTTTCCCGGATATTCTGCAAAAGGCCTATCGCGCCCGCATTGTCATTGTCTCTCCCAACATGATGATACTGGCCATTTCCACCATGCAGGCGATCCTCAAGGTTGCCAAGATGCGTGAACAAGCCGCCATGATCCAGACGGAAGTTGCCAAGATGATGAAGGATGTGGTCCTCTTGCAGGATCGCGTTGTCAAGCTCGACCGCCATTTCGAACAAGCCGAAAAGGATATTAAAGACATCCTGATTTCCACCGGTAAAGTAACCAAACGCGGTGAAACAATCGAAAACCTTGACCTGCCAAAACCGGAAGAAGGCGAGAGTCCCGCATTGCCGGATGTGAAGCCGGTGGCGATTGTGGAGAGTTTAAAAGAGGCTTGAGGTGGTGAATATCAAAGCGTTTTTAAATCAATAAAAAGCCCTCCTATTCGTCATCCCCGGGCTTGACCCGGGGATGACGAATGAGAGGGTGTGAAATAGGTGGGTGTGAAATGGGAGGGTTTGAAGCCGGGGTTTATGAAGCGTGCCTTAAAACGG
>CAZJUF010000007.1:7928-10760 GCA_964549055.1 uncultured Hyphomicrobiales bacterium
GGGTGTGAAATGGGAGGGTTTGAAGCCGGGGTTTATGAAGCGTGCCTTAAAACGGTCGCCGTGCCTTGATGGCAGCAGCCAGTGTACCTTCGTCGAGGTAGTCGAGTTCGCCCCCTACGGGAACACCGTGAGCGAGGCGCGAAACCTTGACATTGTGGCCGTCAAGCTGGTCGGTAATATAGTGTGCTGTCGTCTGGCCATCGACGGTGGCATTCATCGCCAGTAGCACTTCTGCGATATTTTCTTCACCCACACGGGCAATCAATTTGGGCAGATTGAGGTCTTCGGGGCCGATGCCGTCAATTGCCGACAAGGTTCCGCCGAGCACGTGATATTGCCCTTTGTAAGCAGCGGCGCGCTCTAACGCCCAAAGGTCGCCTACTTCTTCAACCACACAGATAATGGTGCGGTCGCGGCGCGGATCGTTGCACACGGTGCAGGGATCAACACTGTCGATATTGCCACAGGTTGAACATATGCCGACTTTTTCCAGCGTATCGCCAATGGCTGCCTGCAAGGGCGCCAGCAATTGTTCTTTTTTCTTGATCAGATGCAAAGCGGCACGGCGTGCTGAACGCGGGCCCAGTCCCGGCAGTTTGGCCAGAAGCTGGATAAGCCTTTCAATTTCCACACCGGTAACGCGCTGGTTCATATCCTACATTCCAAGATTGAAACCGGGCGGCAGGGGAATATCTCCCATTACTTCCTTCATTTTGTCGGCTGCGGCTTTTTCCGATTTGGCTTTGGCATCGGCGTGGGCAGCAATAATGAGGTCTTCGAGGATTTCTTTATCCTCTGGCTTGATCAGGCTGGCATCAACGTCGAGATTTTTCAGGTTTCCCTTACCGGTAAGAGTTACCTTCACCAGACCGGCACCCGATGAACCGGTAATTTCCAGATCATCAAGTTCTGCCTGCATATTGCCCATGCGCGATTGCATTTCCTGGGCCTGTTTCATCAATCCGGCAAGGTCTTTCATAATCAACTCATTCCTTTTTCACAATTAATCATTGTCATCCAGACCGGTTTCATGATCCGGGTCGGCGGCCATTTCCGGCTCTATTTCAAATACATCCCTGACGGTGACAATTTTTGCACCGGGAAACTGCTCCAGAGCTGCACGCACCAGAGTATCCTCGCTCGCCTGTTTTAACAGGGCCTGTTCGCGGGCATTGGTCTGTTCATAAAGTGTTTGTTGACCAGCTTCTTTGCTAACGGCGATGATCCAGCGCTGTTTGGTCCACTGATTGAGTTTGCGGCCCAGTTCATTGGCCAAATCCTGCGGCGCACCGCCCACCAGTTCGATATCAATGGCACCGGGTGTGAATTTCACCAGACGAACAAAACGTTCCAGGGCCGATTTTAACCTGATATCTCTTTTGACACCGGCCAGATCGACCACGTCCTGAAAGCTGTTGAGGGCGGGCGACTGATTATGCGCTGATGCCGGTTCAACCGGTGGTTCATCGCGCAACGGAACCGCAACGGCACCGGTATCAGGTACTGTTCGGGAAGGCTCGGACCGGATCTGATTTACCGGAGCTTGCGGGGCGGGTGCGGCACTTTGTGTTGGTGCTTGTGGATTTGTCCCTGCACCTTCATTTTTCAGCTTTTTGATGATGTCTTCAGGCGTTGGCAGGTCAGCTGCATAAGCGAGGCGCACCAGGATCATGTCGGCGGCGGCAAGCGCATTAGGCGCGTTGTTGACCTCGGCTATACCTTTAAGCAACATCTGCCAACTGCGCGACAGGACTGCCATGCCAAGGTTTTCAGCCAACTTGGTGCCTTCAGCTATTTCGGCCTGCGACATGGTAGCATCGAGGCTTGCTTCTTTAATCAGTTTGAGCCGGGTTATCCAGTGGACCAGCGATGCCAGATCAGAGATGATTACGGCTGGATCAGCGCCAGCTTCATATTGCGATTTCAGTTCAATCAAGGCAGGCCCGGCCTCACCCTTCATGACCAGCTTGAACAAATCAATGATGCGCGTGCGATCCACCAGCCCCAGCATTTTGCGCACATCATCACCGACAACCTTGCCGTGGCCATAAGCGATTGCCTGATCGAGCAGAGATTGACCATCGCGCACCGATCCTTCGGAAGCACGGGCGATTTCAGCCAGAGCGGCGTCATCGGCTTCAGCACCTTCTGCGGCAACAATCTGGCGGAAATTCTCAATCAGCAGATCGGCATCAACCCGGCGCAGGTCAAAACGCTGGCAACGCGACAGCACCGTTATGGGAACCTTGCGGATTTCGGTGGTGGCGAAGACGAATTTTACGTGCTCGGGCGGCTCTTCCAGGGTTTTGAGCAGACCATTGAAGGCCTGGCGCGACAGCATGTGAACTTCATCGATGATATAGACTTTATAGCGCGCCGAAACCGGCCGATAGCGCACGCTTTCAATAATCTCGCGGATATCATCAATGCCGGTGTTGGAGGCGGCATCCATTTCCAGCACATCCACATGACGCGAGGCCATAATCTCGGCGCAATGAATTCCCGGCACCGAAAAATCAACCGTGGGTCCGCTGTCAGGCTTGCCGTCAATCTGGTAGTTGAGTGCGCGTGCAATCAACCGGGCAGTGGTGGTTTTGCCGATACCACGCACACCGGTGAGCATATAGGCTTGAGCAATACGCCCGGTTTCAAACGCATTGGCAAGCGTCTGCACCATGGCATCCTGGCCAATCAGATCATCAAATGTCTGGGGGCGGTATTTACGGGCAAGAACGGTGTAGCCCGCCGCATCATCTGATTTGACGGCGGCTTCAGGCTTTGATTTTTTGGCTTTTTTGACCATGTGTTCAATTTCAGGAATTTTGTCCCCGG
>CAZJUF010000007.1:10860-23393 GCA_964549055.1 uncultured Hyphomicrobiales bacterium
AAGTGGGAGGCTGGACCGATGACCCGCATCAAACTCGTTAGGGCTGCTTCCTTCCGGATCTGACCCGGTTGGCGAGGGACACGTCCATAGCCAACCTCCCGAAACAGGTTATCAAACGACTGGCACAGAAAGGCAAGAGTTGAATCCAAATGTTTTGGAATTTTGTCTTAAACTGCCAACAACATCGTCAAAACCTGACTTATCCTGTTAAGCTTGTGACTTAACCTTGCGCCAATAGTTAGCCAGATACCCGGGATGGGTTTGCATCGTCGGGTAAGAATGACGCGGGCAGCCCTGTTAAACAAGTCCGGGGTGAGCGCGCGGGCGGTGCGCTCACTTTTAGTTGTGTTTTGCCAGTTGCCAGCATGGTCCTGTTCATGACAGGTTAATTGCTCCTGAATATTTTTGCGATAGAACCCTCCCCTCATGTCGAACACTGATGATTTTCAATACTATAGTGGTAACCCGCTGGATCGGGCGCAGGTTGAACGCCGTGATCCGGCATTGCTGACGACGTTGTTGGCGGCCGCTGAAACACGTGTTGCCCTCTTCCAGGGTGACAGGCCTCTCATTGCTCTCAATGAGACCGGTACATCGGGCAAAATCGGCTGGCTGACATTGAGTGACGCCCGTGTGCAACATATCGATCATGGTGCGTTTTATCTGTTGGGCATGACTGCCGAAGGTCATGCCCGCTTTGTCTGCGATATTCATCGTGACGGTGAGGATTTTGACACCGGGGCTGATATTTTCAGCGATGTCGGAAAATTCATTGACCTGCGCAGCGTTGGTTTGCAGGGCCTCGTGTCGAACCCGGAGTTGAGCATACTGGCGCAAGGCAAATCGATGACGTCGTGGCATCGCTCGCATCAGTTCTGCTCAACTTGCGGGAGCCCATCGATGTCGGTCGATGGTGGCATCCGGCGTCATTGCGACATCTGCCATACCAATCATTTTCCCCGTACTGACCCCGTTGTCATCATGCTGATTTTTCATGGTGATGAGTGTCTGCTTGGCCGGGGAGCCAATTATAATCAGGGGCAATATTCAACTCTTGCCGGATTTGTTGATCAAGGTGAGACAATAGAAGAAGCGGTGCGGCGCGAAATCAAAGAGGAAACCCGCATTGACGTAGGCAGCGTCACCTATCACACCAGTCAGCCATGGCCGTTTCCCAGCACCTTGATGATCGGCTGTCATGGTGAGGCACTAAGCTACGATATCCACATTGATGATCATGAAATTGAACACGCGCGCTGGTTTTCCCGCGATGAAGTGCGTTCGATGTTTGACAACACCCATCGCGACGGGCTGATTGTGCCGCACAAATACGCCATCGCCCACCATCTTATCCGGCATTTTGCCGATGGGGCCTGAGGGGCTTAATCTCGCTGTGCCGTGCGAAACGGGTGGGCTTTATAGATACCAAGCACATTAAGCTCTGTGGTGTAAAACTCCAACTCCTCCAAAGCCAGCCTTACCGATCTGTTGGCTGGATGGCCTTCGATGTCGGCATAAAACTGGGTGGCAGTAAAGGCACCTTCCAGTTGGTATGATTCCAGTTTGGTGACATTGACGCCATTGGTGGCAAAACCGCCAAGCGCTTTATAGAGAGCGGCGGGAACATTACGCACTTTGAAAACAAAGCTGGTGACCACATGTTCTTCTTCAGGTTCGGCATCATCCGGGTCTTTCGACAGGATTAAAAACCGCGTCGTATTATGTTCTTCATCTTCAACATTTTCGCGCAACACCTTGAGACCATAAACCTCGGCAGCTAACTTTGAGGCAATGGCTGCTTTGGTAACATCGTTGGCTTGAGCAACCATGTTGGCGGCAGCAGCCGTGTCGACGGACACCACCGGTTCAAGGTTGAGTTCTTTGATCATTTTGCGACAGGTGCCTAAAGCGACAATATGACTGTGAACGGTTTTGATGTCTTCAATGGTCGCATCCTTGAGGCCGAGCAACTGATGATGCAGGGGCAGGAAATATTCACCTTGAATGTATAACCCGGCACCCGGCAGCAGGTGGTGGATATCACCAACGCGCCCGGCGACCGAATTTTCAATCGGGATCATGCCAATTTCGGCGCGGCCATCGGCGATTGCACTCAGCGCATTTTCGAACGTGCGGCATGGCAATGGCTCCAGGTGCGGAAAGGCCTGGACACAGGCGATATGTGAATTTGCTCCCAATTCGCCCTGAAAGGCAATTTTACCGGTCTTGTTCATGATTTCGATTTACTCATCAGTTTTCTAGCTTTTTCCAGATCTTCAGGCGTATCGATGCCGAAAGGCACTTCTTCTACCATCGCTGCGTCAATTCGCATAGCTGCATCAAGGGCGCGCAACTGCTCCAGCCGCATTTGATTTTCGCGCGCACTTTGCGGCAATGACACGAATGTTTTAATCGCTGTGCGCCGATATGCATAGATACCAATGTGATGAATGTGAACGCCGCGAAAATCAGGTGGTAACAGGCGGGCAAAATCCTTTGCCCGCACTATGCTGTCAGAATTGAGACTATCGCCTCCATCGCTGGTGATGATTTTGACCACATTGGGGTTGTTAATCTCGTCAACGTCCGTAATCACCGCACCCAGGGTGGCGATGTCAACGGCAGGCTGTTTCAGCGGGTCTATGCAACGGGCTATGGCCTGTGGTGCCAGTAACGGCAGATCGCCTTGCAGATTTACGACGATATCGTATTTGTTGCCTGCGTCGACGCGCTCGAGAACTTCATAAATCCGGTCGGATCCACTTTCATGATCCCCTTTTGTCACCACGGCCTTACCGCCGGCTTTACGGATGGCGGCCGCGATTTCTTCTTCTCCTGCCGCCACCACCACATCACCAATATTGGCCTCGGTGGCGCGGCGCCAGACATGGGTAATCATCGGTTCACCGGCAATATCGGCCAGTGGTTTTCCCGGCAAGCGGGTTGACGCCATACGGGCGGGGATAAGGATAATTATTCTTTTTGCCATTTGATTGCCTGTCTTTGCCATGTCCTGTTAGTAAGCATGTCTTGTTTTGCGGGGAAACCCGGCGATTTTTAGCCCGGTTTATTTTGTGCCGCTAATTTTACCTATACGTATTGCCTTGTGCACCATAAAGCATGTAATCTCCGCGCGCGTTGGGTGATTGCGAGAATCACATAATTACCCTTATATTTAAAGCAGACTTATACCCAGTTTTCGACTTTGCGGAGCTACATTTTAGATGGACACTTTTGAATTTAACAAAATCGCTGGCGCCGTGCTGTTTACGGCCCTGATCATCATCGGCCTTGGCGGTCTCGCCGATGCGATTTATGCCCCCAAGCATCCCGACAAACCCGGGTATATGGTTGAAGTTGCAACGGCCGAAAGCAACCCAGCCGCCAAGGCGGAAGGTGAGGCAGTAGCTGAGGTCTCGTTTACCTCCCTGCTGGTTGCCGCCAATGTGGATGCGGGCCAGAAAGCGGCAAAAAAATGCGCTGGCTGCCATACGTTTAACCAGGGTGGTAAAAATAAAATCGGCCCCAATCTTTTTGGTATTGTGGGCAGAGAACTGGCTTCGGTCAGCGGCTTTGCTTATTCTGCGGCAATGAAAACCAAGGCTGAAACCGCGGGCGAATGGAGCTATGAAGCTCTTAACCAGTTCCTGACCAAGCCCAAATCATATATCCCGAAAACCAAAATGGCTTTTGCCGGATTAAAAAAACCTGGAACCCGGGCTAATCTGGTGGCCTATCTACGCTCTTTGAGTGACAGCCCGATGGCGCTTCCAGAAGCGCAATAAGGGCTAAAAACACTGTTTTTCTAAAAAAACGTCGACCCTGTGGTCGGCGTTTTTTTATGGTCAAATGATTACAAATCCTTCATGTTGCATCACAGTCACGCGAGGTTCAGTTTTTCTCCCTAGATTGGCCTTATTGTTTGATTTGGATATGCGTTAAAGTATAAAAAAACAGGAGACCTTATGGTTCGCTCATCGAGACAGATTTTGCTGCCCTTCTTCGCCGCCCTGTTGCTGGTGACTACCGGGTTGTCGGCAAATCTGCATGCCCAGGAACAAAAGTGGCGCCAGGGACTGTCGTTGTTCGGTGAGCTGAAATACAAACCCGGTTTCAAGAATTTCGATTATGTTAATGTCAATGCGCCCAAGGGCGGTACATTGCGCATGGGCTCTATCGGCACCTTTGACAGTCTCAACCCTTTTATCATCAAGGGCAGACCGGCATCATTGTCGGGCCTGATTTATGATTCACTGTTAACGTCAAGCGCTGATGAACCTTCAAGTTATTACGGCCTGGTGGCCGAAGCTGTGTCTTACCCGGATGATTATTCTTCTGTCACCTACCGCCTCAGGCGCGAAGCGCGCTGGAACGATGGTGTGCCGATTAGCGTTGAGGATGTGATTTTTTCTCTCGAAACCCTCAAAAAAGGCCATCCGCGTTACGCCTATTATTATGCCGATATTGATCGGGCGGAAAAAACCGACGATCA
This sequence comes from uncultured Hyphomicrobiales bacterium, assembly GCA_964549055.1. Classification (GTDB taxonomy): domain Bacteria; phylum Pseudomonadota; class Alphaproteobacteria; order Rhizobiales; family JAJFHR01; genus JAJFHR01. The sequence goes on from CAZJUF010000007.1 coordinate 15,353, forward strand.
TGAAGTGACATTTTATTTCAAGAAAACCGGCAATCGCGAACTTCCCCAAATTACCGGTGAATTGACCATCCTGCCCAAACATTATTGGCAAGGGACAGATGAAAACGGTAAAAAACGCGATTTCTTTGCCTCCACTTTGGTGCCACCGTTAGGCAGCGGGCCTTATCGTATCGGCAAAGTGGTGGCCGGCCGCAGTATCACGGTTGAACGGGTTAAGGATTACTGGGGCAAGGATCTGCCCGTGAATATTGGCAAGAACAATCTTGATGTGCTGCGCAGTGATTATTTTCGCGATGATACGGTGGCACTGGAAGCCTTCAAGGGCGGGCAGTTTGATGTGAGATTTGAAAACTCGGCCAAGAACTGGGCCACCGCTTACAAGGTAAAATCAGTAACATCCGGCAATATAATCAAAAGCCAGTTTATTACCAAAAACCCCGAACGCATGCAGGCTTTCGTTTTCAATACTCGCCGCGACAAGTTTGCTGACGCACGCGTTCGTCTCGCTTTTAATCTGGCCTTTGATTTTGAATGGGCCAACAAAAACCTGTTCTTTGATCAATACAGCCGCGTATCCAGTTTCTTTCAAGGCTCCGAGTTGGCGGCAACTGGATTGCCTCAAGGCCGTGAGCTGGAAATTCTCGAAGAGCTGCGCGACGAGGTGCCTGCACAGGTGTTTACCGAGGTCTACAAAAACCCGGTAAACGGATCGCCTGCGCTCGTCCGGGCAAATTTGAGGAAAGCACGCAAACTTTTAGAAGATGCGGGCTGGAAGATTAAGGACCGTGTTTTGGTCAACACCAAAACCGGCAAGAAGATGGAACTGGAGGTGCTGCTGGTATCTCCCGCATTCGAACGTATTGTTTTACCTTACAAGAAAAGCCTGGAGCGGCTGGGTATCAGTTTAAGGGTGCGCACGGTTGATGTTTCGCAATATCAAAACCGGGTGGATAATTTTGATTTTGACATGATTGTCGGTGGTTGGGGGCAGGCACTTTCTCCCGGCAATGAACAGCGCAATTACTGGGGCTCCCAAACAGCGGATCGCAAAGGCAGCCGCAATCTGGTTGGTATCAAAAATCCGGCAATCGACAAGCTGATCGGAAAGCTGATTTACGCCAAGGATCGCGGTGAACTTGTCGCCGTAACGCGCGCCCTTGACCGGGTGTTGTTGTGGAACAATTTTGTCGTACCGCAGTGGTATTCAAAGGGGACGCGTCTGGCGCGCTGGAACCGCTTTGGGTTTCCGAAAAAAACGCCTGATTACCGCATCAGTTTTCCCGACATCTGGTGGTTTGATAAAGTGAAAGCTGCATCGGTGAAAAAATGATGCGCTTTTCCCGAAAACTTCTGTTCAGCACAATTGTAGCCGTGTCCCTGGGGATTTCTGCCAACCTCAGCTTTGCTGATGCCAAACCCAGCCACGGATTGTCGACATTCGGCGATCTTAAATACCCGGCTGATTTCACCAATTTTGATTACGTCAATCCACAAGCGCCCAAGGGCGGTTCCCTGTCGACGGTTGGGGCTACCACATACAACAATCTCAATGGCTTCATTCTCAAAGGTGATGCAGCGCAAGGGCTGGAATATCTGTTTGATTCCCTCATGGTGCGGGCGCAGGATGAACCAGATGCGGTATACGGTCTGGTGGCCAAATCAGCGGACGTGGCCGAAGACGGTTTGAGTGTAACATTTGAGATGCGAAAAAATGCACGCTTTGCCGATGGCACACCATTGACGGCACAAGACGTTGTGTTCTCCTTCAATATCATCAAGGAAAAAGGCCATCCCAGCCTTGCCCTGCAATTGCGCGATATCGTCAAGGCTGAAGCGGTGAATGACTATCGTGTTACCTTTACATTCAAGGGTGAGCAGTTGCGTGATCTCGCAATCATTGCAGCCTCGCTGCCGATCTTTTCCAAGGCCTATTATGCTACCCGTGAGTTTGATGAAACCACGCTGGAAGCACCCTTGGGTTCTGGCCCCTACAAGGTAAAAAACCTTAAAGTCGGTCGCACAATCACCTTTAAGCGCCGCGATGATTACTGGGCAAAAGATCTGCCCGTCAATAAAGGGCGGTTTAATTTTGATGAACTGGTTTACGAATATTTTCGTGACCGAACAGCTGAGTTCGAGGCTTTTAAAGCCGGTGCTTATGATTTGCGCGAAGAATTCACCTCGCGGGTATGGGCGACGCAATATAATTTTCCAGCTGTTAAAGATGGCCGGGTGATCACTGCCATCCTGCCCAATGATCAGCCTTCGGGCGCGCAGGGGTTTTTCCTCAATATGCGTCGGGGAAAATTTGCCGACAAGCGCGTAAGGCAAGCCCTTGATTATGCCTTTGATTTCAAATGGACCAACAAGAACCTGTTTTATGGCGCCTACAAACGCACCAACAGTTTTTTTGAAAACTCTGATATGAAGGCAATCGGTAAACCGCAAGGTGCCGAACTCGCCCTGCTTGAGCCGTTCAGGGCACAATTGCCAAAAGAGGTGTTTTCTGAAGTCTATATGTCGCCTGTTTCCGACGGTTCAGGCCAGGACAGGAAAATGTTGCGTGTTGCAACACGACTATTGAAACAGGCAGGCTGGGCCATCAAAGGCGGCGTGCTGGTTAACAACCAGGGTGAAAAATTCACCATCGAGTTCCTGACGTTTTCACCCTCGTTTGAGCGGATTATTGCCCCCATTGTAAAAAACCTGAAACTTCTGGGCATCAAGGCACGTATCCGCATGGTTGATCCTGCGCAATATCAGGAGCGGCTCAAAAGCTTTGATTTTGATATCACCACCCGGCGTTATGTCTTGCGCATTACACCGGGCGTCGAGCTCAGAGGTTACTGGGGTTCGGCTTACGCTGATATTAAGGGCAGCCGCAACCTGTCGGGCATTAAAGATCCGGTTGTGGATGCGATGATCGAAAAGATTACCACGGCCAAATCACGCGAAGATCTCACCATTGCCGCACGCGCGCTCGACCGGGTTTTGCGCGCTGGTAATTACTGGATACCGCAATGGTACAAGGCCAGTCACACCATCGCTTACTGGAACAAGTTTTCTTATCCCGCAACAAAGCCTAAATATGGTCGCGGCATTATAGAAACCTGGTGGTATGATGCGACAAAAGCTGCCAAATTATCCCAATGAACATGACAAGTGATTCGATCTGATCCATGGCAGCATATATCCTCAGACGACTGCTCTTAATTGTGCCCACCCTGTTTGGCATCATGCTGGTGAGTTTCTCGCTTATCCAGTTTGCGCCCGGAGGACCGGTAGAGCGGATTATTGCCCAGATTACCGGAACGGACGTAGCCGCCACCTCGCGCATCGGTGGCAGTGCCGGTGGTGATTTTGGCGCCAGTGCTCCGGCGAATAATGCCGGTGATATTGCGACGTCGTCGAAATATCGCGGCGCTCAGGGGCTTGATCCTGAATTCATCAAAAAGCTCGAAAAACAGTTCGGCTTTGATAAACCGCCCTACGAGCGTTTTGCCATGATGATCTGGAATTATGGTCGCTTTGATTTTGGCGAGAGTTATTTTCGCGACGTTTCGGTGATTGATCTGATCATCGAAAAAATGCCGGTGTCGATTTCACTCGGCCTGTGGCTGATGCTGATCTCCTATGGAATTTCCATACCGTTAGGCATTCGCAAAGCGATTAAGGACGGCAGCCGGTTTGACGTGTGGACCAGCGGCGTTATTGTTATCGGCTATGCCATACCGGGGTTTTTGTTTGCCATATTGCTGATTGTACTTTTTGCCGGTGGCTCTTTTTGGAATATTTTTCCGTTGCGCGGGCTGACATCTGATAATTTCGACCAGCTGCCATGGTATGGGCAAATCGCTGATTATTTCTGGCACCTTACTTTGCCGATGTTATCCATGGTGCTGGGGGCGTTTGCCACCACGGCGTTTTTGACCAAGAATTCTTTTCTCGACGAAATCAAAAAACAATACGTCATGACCGCGCGCGCCAAGGGATTGTCCGAGCGCGAAGTGCTCTACGGCCACGTCTTCCGCAATGCCATGCTGATTGTGATTGCCGGTTTTCCCGGTGCCTTTATCGGCGCATTCTTTGCCGGGTCATTGTTGATCGAAACTATATTCTCGCTCGATGGTCTGGGATTGCTGTCGTTTGAATCCATCGTCAATCGCGATTACCCGGTGGTCTTTGCCACGCTTTACATCTTCAGCCTGTTGGGCCTGGTGGTGAACCTGATTTCTGACCTCATGTATACCTGGATTGATCCGCGTATCGATTTTGAAAGCCGGGAGGTCTAGGGTCATGGATAACAGCATCGACCAGACCCCGTTTCTGGATCAGCCAAAATTAAAGAAACTGAAAAAATCGCGCATATCGCCGATCAATCAACGGCGCTGGCAGAATTTCAAGGCCAACCGGCGCGGCTACTGGAGCTTGTGGATTTTTCTGTTTCTGTTTTTTCTCACCCTGTTTTCAGAATTCATTGCCAACGACCGGCCGTTGCTGGTGGTATATGAAGGGCAATATTTTACACCGGTATTCGCCACCTACCCCGAAACCACCTTTGGCGGGGAATTTGAAACCGAGGCTGATTATCGCGACCCGTTTGTGATTGATCTGATAGAAAAGAGCAACGGGCGCATTTTCTGGCCGATTATCCGTTATCGCTATGATACCATTAATCTCGATTTACCGGTGCCAGCACCTGCCCCGCCCTCGGCCGACAACTGGCTGGGGACGGATGATCAGGGCCGCGATGTGGTGGCGCGATTATTATACGGGTTTCGAATATCGGTGTTGTTTGGCCTGGTGTTGACGATAATCTCATCGGTTATCGGGGTTATTGCCGGTGCCATACAGGGCTATTTCGGCGGCTGGACCGATCTTATTTTTCAGCGCGTTATCGAAGTGTGGACCAGTATCCCGTCACTGTATCTGCTGATTATTATTGCCTCGATTATTGAACCGAGTTTCTGGATATTATTGTTCATCCTGCTGTTGTTTTCGTGGGTGGCGCTTGTTGGTGTGGTCCGGGCTGAGTTTTTACGCGGGCGAAATTTTGAATATATCAATGCCGCGCGTGCCATGGGGGTATCGAACGCAAAAATCATGTTCAAGCATCTTTTGCCCAATGCCATGGTAGCAACGCTGACCTTCATGCCGTTCATTCTCAATGGCTCTATTGGCACGCTCACCTCTTTGGATTTCCTAGGCTTTGGCCTGCCGCCGGGTTCTGCCTCGCTGGGTGAATTGCTGGCGCAGGGCAAGGCCAACCTGCAAGCACCATGGCTGGGCATATCGGGTTTTATCGTTATTGCCACTATGTTGTCTTTGCTGGTGTTTATCGGTGAAGCCGTGCGCGATGCGCTTGATCCCAGAAAGACGTTTCAATGAACAAGGACAACGATATTCTCCTGAGCATTGATAATCTTTCGGTGGCCTTCAGGCAGGGAGCAGAAGAAACCCTTGCGGTTGATAAAGTATCGTTCGATATAAAAAAGGGCGAAATTGTAGCGCTTGTGGGTGAATCGGGATCAGGCAAATCTGTCACCGCCTTGTCCATCATGAAGCTACTGCCATATCCCGCAGCCTTTCACCCCTCGGGGGAAATCTCCTTTCAGGGTGAAGCCTTGATGGCTGCGGATAATGCGACCTTGCGCCGTATCCGTGGCAATATGATTTCGATCATTTTCCAGGAGCCGATGACCTCGCTAAACCCGCTGCACACGATTGAAAAACAGGTGGGCGAAATTCTCACACTTCATCGCGGGCTGGGAGCAGCTCAAGCGCGTGTTCGCGTGATTGAACTGTTGAATAAAGTTGGCCTCAAAGATGCTGAACAACGACTGGAAAGTTTTCCTCATCAACTTTCAGGTGGCCAACGTCAACGCGTTATGATTGCCATGGCTCTGGCCAATGAGCCCGATCTGTTGATCGCAGACGAACCAACCACAGCCCTTGATGTAACTATTCAGGCACAAATTCTGGAACTTCTGCTTTCGCTGCAAAAAGAAACCGGCATGGCGATGTTGCTGATCACTCATGATCTCGGTGTTGTTCGCAAGATGGCCGATCGCGTTTGTGTCATGACCAATGGTAAAATCGTTGAAAAGAATGAAACGGCTAAACTCTTTGACAATCCCCAACATGCGTATACCAGACATCTGCTGGCCGCTGAACCCAAAGGCCAGGCGCCCAAGCCAAACAAAAATGCTGCCATCGTGGTTGAGACTGATGATCTGAAAGTATGGTTTCCGGTCAAGCGTGGTTTGATGCGCCGCACTGTTGATTACATCAAGGCGGTGGATGGTATTTCCCTGAAAGTTCGCGCCGGGCAAACGCTTGGCATCGTCGGGGAATCAGGTTCAGGCAAAACCACATTGGGACTGGCGATATTGCGGCTGATTTCAAGCGAGGGACGCATAGCCTACCTCGGTAATGACATCAGCAATTTTCAAAGGCGCGACATGCGGCCGTTGCGACGTGAAATGCAGATCGTGTTTCAGGATCCATACGGCTCTTTGTCGCCGCGCCTGTCTATTGGCGATATTGTCGCCGAGGGACTGATTGTCCAGGGCACTGAATTCACCCACGAAGAACAGCGCACCCGTGTGGCCACGGCTTTGAAAGAAGTGGGGCTGGAAGAGGATGTTCAAGACAGATATCCGCATGAATTTTCCGGTGGTCAACGCCAGCGTATCGCCATTGCGCGGGCGATGGTTCTGGGGCCCAAGTTCGTTATGCTGGATGAGCCGACAAGCGCGCTCGATATGTCAGTGCAGGCACAAATTGTTGACCTGTTGCGCGATTTGCAAAAACGTCACAATCTGGCCTACCTGTTTATCAGCCACGATCTAAAAGTTGTGCGCGCACTGGCGCATGAGGTAATTGTGATGAAGGATGGAAATATTGTCGAACAAGGCCTGACAAAGGACATTTATGACAAGCCCAAAACCGATTATACCAAAGCCTTGATGGCCGCAGCTTTTGATCTGGCGACAACTTCTTCCAGTGTTGTTTCAACGTGAGGTTTTTCATTCCATGACCATTTTGCTGACAATGACGGGGATGGGTGCAAAATCCTGGAAGCAGCAACTTGAAGCGCTCACCCCCGATCATCCGATACTCACCTGGCCCAGTGATGAACCTCTCGACGCTGTAAAATACGCGCTTGCCTGGAACTCTCCCCCGGGGCTTTTGGCCAGATGTACCAATCTTGAAGTAATCTTCTCACTTGGGGCCGGTGTCGATCATCTGATTAGCGACCCCGATCTTCCCGATATCCCCATCGTTCGCATTGTCGATCCCAATTTGACCATGAGAATGACGGAATATGTGGTTTTTCACGTGCTGCTGCATCATCGCCGGTTTCACGATTATGACCGCGCGCAAAAGGCGAAAGATTGGGAAATATTATATCAACCCGGTGCCAATGAGGTTCGTGTTGGCGTTATGGGAATGGGTATGCTTGGCAGTGATGCTGCGTGCAAATTGCGCGACCTGGGCTTTCAGGTGGCCGGTTGGAGTAATTCGCCCAAAGATTTCCCCGGCATTGAAAGTTTTGCCGGTGCGGGTCAATTGACGCCATTTCTCAACCGAACCGATATCCTGGTGGTGTTGCTGCCACATACGCCGGAAACCGAAGGCATACTCAATAAAAAACTGTTTGCAGCTTTGGCTCAAGATGGCGCTGGGCAAGGCCCAATATTGATCAATGCCGGGCGCGGTAAACTACAGATTGAAGCTGAAATTGTGACAGCTCTTGATGACAATGTTCTGCACGCTGTGAGCCTTGATGTGTTTGAACAAGAGCCCTTGCCCGAAGATAGCCCGCTATGGAGCCATGAGCGCGCAACGCTTACCCCCCATATTGCCAGCGAAAGCGACAACCGGGCATTGACAAAATACATCGCCGAACAGATCAGACGCCATGAGGCCGGATTGGCCTTGGAGAACGTGATTGATAATACCAAGGGGTATTAGCTTGCACTCAACCCCTCATCCGACGCCTTCGGCGCCACCTTCTCCCGCAAGGGGAGAAGGAAAG
>CAZJUF010000008.1:0-22035 GCA_964549055.1 uncultured Hyphomicrobiales bacterium
CATGCGCAACCATCGCCGCGCAGCCCAGGGCAAGACGCATGGCTATGAAAAACTCGCGATTGATCCCGTCCCGCTTGATCATGCCAATTGCACTGATCCCAAACTCATTGAACACGCCGTTGCCGCCTGGGATCGTGCCATCGAACTGGGGGAGCGCCACGGCTATCGCAATGCCCAGACAAGTGTCATTGCGCCAACGGGGACGATTGGTCTGGTGATGGATTGTGACACCACGGGAATTGAGCCTGATTTTGCTCTGGTGAAATTCAAAAAACTTGCCGGTGGCGGTTATTTCAAAATTATCAACCGTGCGGTTCCACAGGCCTTGCGCACGCTTGGCTATGACCAGAGTGCTGTCGACGACATCATCAACTATGCCGTCGGTCGCGGCAGTCTGACAACGGCGCCGGGCATCAACCATCAAGCGTTGCTGGACAAAGGCTTTGATGCAGCCAAGCTGGAAGAAGTGGAAGCTTCTTTGGCCTCGGCCTTTGACATCAAGTTTATTTTTAACAAATGGACACTTGGCGAAGAATTCTGCATTGAAAAATTAGGTCTGAGCAAAGAACAACTCGAAGATGATGATCTTGAAATCCTGCGCGCAATCGGGTTTTCACGCAGCGATATTAATGCCGCCAATCTCTATTGCTGTGGTGCCATGACGCTGGAAGACGCACCGGGCCTGAAAGACGAGCATCTGCCTGTGTTTGATTGTGCCAATCCGTGCGGCAAGACCGGCAAGCGCTACCTGTCAGTGGAGAGCCATATTCATATGATGGCAGCAGCCCAGCCGTTCATTTCGGGCGCGATCTCCAAGACCATCAACATGCCCAATGATGCAACTGTTGAGCAATGCAAGGCCAGCTACATGTTGTCATGGAAACTGAGCCTCAAGGCCAATGCGCTTTATCGCGATGGCTCTAAATTATCGCAGCCGCTCAATTCACTATTGGCAAGCGATGATGAAGACGAAGAAGATGCCGCCCACGAAGCCATTGCAGCGACCCGACCAGCAGCCCAGCGCGCAGAAGTGGTGGCAGAGCGCATTGTTGAGCGTATCATCGAAGTGGCGGCTGCCCAGGAGCGTGAAAAGCTGCCGCAGCGACGCAAGGGCTATACCCAAAAAGCCATCGTCGGCGGCCACAAGGTCTATTTGCGTACCGGTGAATATCATGATGGCCGCATCGGTGAAATCTTCATTGACATGCACAAGGAAGGGGCCGCCTTCCGCTCGCTCATGAACAATTTCGCCATCGCCATTTCACTGGGTCTGCAATATGGCGTGCCTTTGGAAGAATATGTCGATGCCTTTACGTTTACCCGGTTTGAGCCTGCGGGCATCGTTCAGGGTAATGAAGCTATCAAGAACGCCACCTCCATTCTCGATTACGTTTTCCGCGAGTTGGCTGTCTCTTACCTTGGCCGCAATGATCTGGCTCACGTTGACCCATCAGAAATCGGTTCAACCGTCATGGGTGGCGGTGTCAATGAAGGGGCTTCGGGAGGCAACACCATGGATGCCAGCAGAGTTATTTCTCGCGGGTTGATGCGGGGTGCTCCTGGCAATTTTGAAGGTAAAGTTGTCTCTTTACCCAATAAGTCTTCCAGTAGTGGCCCGGTTGCCGTTCTTCAGGCCCAGGCCGAAGCGGCACTGGTGCAAGGGTCTGGTGATGCACTTTCCATCGGATCGGTGGCTCTTGATGTCAGCCCATTAGAGCAGGCTAAAAGCGATAATAACTCTGGCTATGCACCTGCCGAGCGCAGCAAAGGTAGCCAGATAGCCGAAGCGCGGATGCGTGGGTATGAGGGCGAAGCGTGCGGTGAATGTGCAAACTTCACCATGGTGCGAAATGGCACCTGCCTCAAGTGCGATACCTGCGGGGCCACCAACGGTTGCAGCTAGGGCGGATCGCACCAAACAAGCAATATGAAATCATGGGCGAACTGTGTAGGCTTCGCGCATGATTTCGAATGCTCTCATACTTTTCGCCACCTTCCTGATCGCTATTGTTTTATTCATTCCCCGGGTGGCAAACAACTCAACCTGGCGCGCCACAATAACGCCGCTTGCGTCCATAATCGGCAGCGGTTTTCTGATTTTGGGGCCGATACTCAATCAGTCCTATGGTGGCTATGCACCTCTGGTTATGGCAGCCTTATGTCTGGTTGCCTTTCTTTTTGGATCGGCCATTCGCTTTAATATACTGGCATATTCAAGACAGCAAAGTGGCACTGTAATCATCAAACTGGAAAACCTGTCTTCCTGGGTGCTTGCCTTTGCCTATATCATATCGGTTGCCTATTATCTCAACCTGTTCGGTGCCTTCGGTATCAGACTGACCTCGCTGACAAACCCGGTTTATGCAAAGCTCCTTACCACGGGCGTTTTTTTAACTATTCTGATCGCTGGCTGGACGCGCGGGTTTTCGGCGCTTGAACGCATGGAACAGGTTTCCGTCAGCCTGAAAATTGCAATCATTGCCGGGTTGATTGCAGGCCTGGCCCTGTTCGCCGGCGAGCGTGCGATCGACAATCAGTTGGTTTTCAATCCGGTACAGGCAAGCAATTGGCCAGCCCTGACGCTGGCATTCGGTCTGATTGTGACAGTCCAGGGTTTTGAGACTTCACGTTATCTGGGAGCAGAATATGATGTCCAAACCCGCATTTGGTCCATGCGCTTTGCCCAATACCTCTCAACAGCAATCTATATCACTTACATCGTTTTGATAGCCTATGTATTTCGGCCGGAAGATTTCAGTTTGAGCGAAACCGCCATTATCGACATGATGGGTGTGGTGGCTCCGGTCTTGCCTGTCCTGTTAATTATTGCTGCCCTAAGCGCTCAATTCAGCGCAGCGGTGGCTGATACGGGCGGCTCAGGCGGACTTGTTGCAGAACTTACACGAGGGCGAATTACAACTCCTTATGCATACGCGCTACTTGTGATCGCAGGTCTGGTTTTAACGTGGTCTGCGAACATATTTGAAATTGTCAGTTACGCCTCACGCGCATTTGCACTTTATTACGGCTTGCAGTCGGCAATCGCTGCACAGCATTCATCAAAAATGGGCCATTCCCGCTTCAAAACAGCGGGCTATGGCCTGCTCGCCCTTCTTGGCCTCACCATCGCCATTTTCGGCACACCCATCGAAACCTGAAAATGCACAAGGTGAGAGCACGATTGCCGCTTCCAAAAGCCAGCTTTGTTTCTGTTTCAAACAGTCACAAATTGCGCCCTGGTAAATCCTTGAGCATATAAAAGTGCTGTCAGATTGCCGTGATCGATGCAGGCATTGGCATGCTCCTTTAAAGCTGCGGCACCATGGAAGGCAACGCCAAGACCCGCGACTTCAATCATTTTGATGTCGTTGGCCCCGTCACCTACGGCAAGCACATCGCGTGGTTGCAGGTTTTTTTGCCGGCACAGTTTTTTCAATGTTTCCAGTTTTGCCGAGCGCCCGAGAATAGGTTCGCATATTTTTCCCGTCAATTTGCCATCTTCAAACGCCAGTTCATTTGCCTGATGGCTGTGAAAACCGATGCGTTCGGCGATGCGCCGGGTAAAGAAGCTGAACCCGCCCGAAACAAGTATGCAATAGGTGCCATGATGGCGCATGGTTTGCACGAGCGTGCGGGCACCTTTTTTCAGTGTGATGCGTTCCTGATACACTTTTTCCAGTAGCGCCATGTCCAGCCCTTCCATCAATGCCAGACGGCGGCGCAATGCGTCGGAAAAACCGATTTCACCATCGATCACAGAAGCGGTTATTTCCCTGATTTTTGGTCCAACGCCAAAAGCTTCACCCAGCTCATCAATGCATTCCTGATCAATAACGGTTGAATCCATATCACTAATGAGAAGCTTCTTGCGTCGGCCCTCCACCGGCGTACACACAACATCTAATTGAGCTGGTGATAAGAGGCTGCTCACCTGGCAGGCAATTTTGCCCGCAGGCTGAGATGATTCAATAATCAGATCGCAAGCTTCCCTTTGCGCCAGCCATGCAGGCTTGCCGGTAGCGCACAAGTGTTGTTGCACCTCGTCGATGTGGATCGTTTCGACCGGCCTTGTATCCGAGTCACCAATTATTGTGATTACATAAAGCGTCATTAAAGTTGGGCAGCCTCCCGTTACAAAACTCTTCAAATCGTCAATTTGACTATCTCATTGACACATGAAATCTCAGAACCTAGTGTTGCATTATGAATGAAATTTGGACTATACCACAAATTAGCAATTGGTCTATATCTGAACAGGGACGCAAATCCTGGGATCGGAAAATCCCCTACTATATGCGTTTCAGAGATCATTTTGCCGCCATGATCGAGGCCGGAACGCTTGCTCAAGGGGCCAAGCTTCCGCCCGAGCGCGCCCTGGCCGAAGAATTTTCCATCACCAGAATGACGGTGCGCCAGGCTTTGATGCGAATGGAAGCGGAGGGCCTGATTTTTCGCGAAGACCGGCGTGGATGGTTCGTGTCACCGCCACGGGTTCGCTACGATCCTACCGCCAACACCAGCTTCACACAGAGCATGGCCGAACAGGGCCGCATTGCCGGGACGACTGTTTTATCCAGCCAATGCGTACCAGCCTCGCAATGGGAAAGCACGCATCTGGAATGCGCGGTTGGTGAGCCGGTTTTTGTTATCTCGCGGCTGAGAACAGTTGATGAGCGCGCAGTTCTGGTTGAAAAAATCAGGGTCAAGGCTAACCGGTGTCCCAATCTGCTGGATTATCCCCTTGATCAATCAATGACAGGGTTGATGGCCAAGGAGTTTGGCATCATTGAACACCGGGCACGGATTAATATGCGCCCGGCGGCATTGTCTGAGGTTCCCGCCAAGGCCCTTGGTGTTACCGTCGGCACGCCTGGGCTTTTCCTGTCACGAATAATCCTCGATCAGTTCAACGAGGTGGTAGAGCTGGATGAGGAATTCTGGCGCCATGATGCCATCGATGTTTGTATTTCCGCTGTTGGAAGAAGCGATAAAGACGCACCCTGACAAGCGATAAACGGGAGAAAATATACCATGAACACCCAGGCTCCGATTGTCCAGGTTACCGACATATGCAAAACCTTTGAAATACCGGGACGTCCGCCTATACCTGCCTTGCAACATGTCACCAACCATGTGGACAAGGGCGAAGTGCTGGTGGTGATCGGTCCAAGTGGGTCGGGCAAGAGTACGTTTTTACGCGCGCTTAACGGGTTGCAGGCGGTTGACAGCGGGACCATCACCATTGATGGCGTCGAACTCACGTCACCCAAAACCGACCTGAACAAGCTGCGCCAGGGCGTTGGTATGGTTTTTCAGCATTTCAATCTGTTTCAGCATAAAACAGCGCTGGAGAACATTACCATGCCGCAGATTGTCGTCCTCAAGCGCTCGCAGGAAGAAGCCGAGGAGATTGGCCGGAAACTTCTGGACCGGGTGGGCATTGGCGACAGGGCTGGCAACTACCCGGGTGAGCTTTCCGGCGGACAGCAACAAAGGGTCGCCATTGCGCGTTCACTGGCTATGACGCCCAAGGTGATGTTGTTCGATGAAGCCACGTCCGCACTTGATCCTGAAACTGTTGGTGGGGTTCTCGAGTTAATGAAAGATCTCGCAAGTGAGGGAACAACAATGGTGGTGGTTACCCATGAGATGGGATTTGCCCGTGAGGCCGGTGACCGCGTCACTTTTATGGATGAAGGCAAAATCATCGAAGAAGGCACGCCCGACACCATATTTGATTGTCCTCAACATGAGCGTACCAAACTGTTTTTAAGCCAAATCATCTAATGATTTTTTTGGTATAGACCAGATAGATAATTTGGTATAGTGTCGTCTGATTAAATTGTCTCAGACCTTGTCACCGCAAGCGCTCGAAGTGCGGTCGACCAGGGAAAAGGGACTAAAGGGAGATTAGACTTATGAAAAAAATCACTAAATTTCTGGGACTGGGCATATGTGCGCTTGGACTGAGTGTCCTTGCTCAATCAGCTTCGGCGGATGTATTGAAAGATATTGTCAAGCGCGGAGAACTGCGTGTGGCGGTACAAACCCAAGGTCCCCCCGTCAGCTTTGTAAACAAAAATGGCGATCGCACCGGCTTTGCCATTGAGGTGGTCAAGATGATGGCCAAGGATATGGGCGTTGAACTCAAGCTTCTGGATTATGACTGGAAAGGTTTGATCCCGGCTGTTAACTCCGGCAAGGCCGATTTTCTCGCTGCCGACATGACACCAAATGCCAAACGCACACTGGTGTTAAGCTTCACCGAGCCTTATCTCTACAGTGACGTGGTGCTATATTCCAAGAAAAGCCAGCCTTTCACAAAGTGGCAGGATGCCTGCAAAAAAGGCACGTCGATCGGTGTTGTTCAGGGCAGTAGCAATGTGGGCCTGTTGAAGAAAAAATGCCCGGAAACCACAATCAAGGAATATGCCGGTGGCGGTGCAGCCGTTGCTCAGGCAGTTTCGGCTGATCGTGCTGACGCCGGTATCAATGATATCGCTTCGGCCGCTGGCTATATGGTTGAATATCCCGAATTCAAAATCCTTGAAGGTGCACCCAAACGCTGGCCCTTGAGTTTCGCCACCCGGCCTGATGAAACGCATCTGTTGCGCTGGATGGACAATTATTTCATGCTGATCCGCAACGATGGCCGTCTGGAACAACTGGCTGATTACTGGATGCGCGGCCCAGGCTGGAAGAAAGACAACTAGGCCCTCTTAAACGCTTTGACGAAATTCGGGAGCGTGTGTGAATTTCAACCACGCTCCTGATAGTATTTGACAGGATACAAAATCATCCTTCTTCGTCATCCCCGGGCTTGTCCCGGGGATCCATATCGCTAAGCTTTCGAAAACAACGACACTGTCTTTTAGCTGAGAGAATTGAGGAATGGATCCCCGGGACAAGCCCGGGGATGACGAAGCGAGTGGAGTTGATTATATGCGACACTCGTTAAACCTGTATCGAACAACTTCCAACAGGTATCGAAAATGGACTGGATTCTCGACTTCTATAATTACCGGGTTGTCGCCCAGTATCTGCCGGAATTTGCCCGCGGCCTGGGGTGGACCGCATGGATTTCCCTGATTGCGTTGATCATTTCGCTCAGTCTCGGCACTGTTGTTGCGATCATGAGAATGTCTTCAAATCCATATTTGTGGCGCCCTGCCGCAGCCTATGTGCAGGCAATCCGCTCAACTCCCCTGCTTATCCAGATTTATGTAATCTACTTCACCATACCGGCGCTGCCGCTGCTTGGTCGTCGCCTTGATGAACTTGAAGGCGGTATTTTAGCCCTTGGTCTCAATGCCGGTGCCTATATGAGCGAAATCATCCGGGCCGGGATTGAGTCTGTCCCGCGCGGGCAAGTCGAAGGCGCCCAGTCTGTTGGCATGACGTATGTGCAACGCATGCGCTATGTGGTTCTGCCCCAGGCGTTTTCCAGTGTCGCCCCTACTTTGCTGGGACAGACTTCGGTTTTGATCAAGGATTCGTCTCTGGTTAGTTTCATCGGTGTGTTTGAATTGTTCGGTGCAGGACTGCTGGTCTACAACGAACGCCTGATGCCTAACGAAGGCTATCTCACTGTCGCCACCTGCTATTTGTTAATCTACGCATTCATGCTGTGGGTTACCGGAGTAGCCCAACGCCGCCTTGGCGGCACGGCAACAGCGTGAGGGAGGAAAAATGCTAGAGGTAATCAAATCGACCCTGCCCTTCCTGATTGACGGTCTGTGGATTACTTTCAAAATTTCCCTGATCACGATATTT
This sequence comes from uncultured Hyphomicrobiales bacterium, assembly GCA_964549055.1. GTDB lineage: Bacteria > Pseudomonadota > Alphaproteobacteria > Rhizobiales > JAJFHR01 > JAJFHR01. The sequence continues at coordinate 7,774 of CAZJUF010000008.1, forward strand.
TTCGGCAGTCTGCTTGGTGCGATTGTTGGCATGTTGCGCACGCTCAATTATGCCATTATCAACTATCCGCTCGGGGCCTATATTCATGTTTTGCGCGGTACACCGTTTTTGATCCATCTTTACTTTGTTTATTTCATGTTACCGCAAACCGGGATTTCCTGGCTGCAGCTCGAAGCATTTCCAGCCGCTGTCATAGCGCTTAGCCTTTATACCTCCACCTATGTGGCGGAAATTGTCCGGGGGGCCATTCAAGCAGTATCAAAAGGACAGGCCGAAGCTGCACGTTCTACCGGTATGACGGCTTTGCAGTCGATGTGGTACGTGGTTCTTCCCCAGGCCCTGAAGCTGATGATCCCGCCCATGGGCGGCGTTTACGTCATCATCATCAAAGGCACATCAATCGTTTCGGTCATCGGCATTTCTGAACTGGTGCGGGCGGGCGAAAACGCAACCCAGCGCCACCCCCGCGAGCTTATGTTGATTTACGGCATGACGGCACTGATGTATTTTGCCTATTGCTACCCGGTGCTGCGTCTGGCGCGCTGGGCCGAAACCAAGTACGGCGGTGTGCGCCTGCCTTCTTGAGTTTTATTCATAAGGTTTTGTTTGTCAGCGCCTGATTGCCAGTTTTCCGGTGACGATTGCCGCAGCTAGAAAAACAAGACTGAAACCGGCCAAAGTGCGCCATGACAAGGCTTCACCGAGTATGCCAACGCCGAGACTAACAGCGGCTATCGGCATGAAGAAAGCCAGCAGAGATGCGTTGGTTGCCCCGGCATTGCGGATTAGCCAGAACAAAAGCAGAGACGGGATGGCCGTGCAAAACAATGCAACCGCAACCAGACTTGCAACAGCTGTCCGGGTGTACGTCAAAGCGAGCGGTGCATCAATCGTTAAGCTCAGCGGCACTAAAACCAGTGATGCCGTCAAGAACTGCCCGGCGGCCATAACCACAGGGGATAAGTGTCCTTGCGTTCGTGCGTAAATATTTCCCGTGGCATAGCTGAATGCAGCCGCAAGGGTTATGGCAGCACCAAACATCTGGGTATCAATTCCCGCCAGCGCTTCGGGGCCGATGATCAAAGCCACACCGCAGAGCCCGACCAATGCACCCAACAACCGCATCGCTGTAAAGGTTTCTTCGGCAAGGAAAACCGGTGCCACCAGCACACTGAAGATCGGGATGGTGGCGAACAGGATGCCGCCGAGGCTGCTGTCAATATGCTGCTGCCCCCAGGCAATTGCGATATACGGCACTGCGGCTGTTAAAATACCCAGAATGAAAAGGGCAACCCAGGCGCTGCCAAAACCTGGGAACCGCTGCCCTGAGTATCGCATGTGCAGATAGACAACGACAGCTGCCAGTGTGGTGCGACCAGCGGCGATGGTCAGCGGAGGAATACTGTCGACAGTCAATTTGATGAAGAAAAAAGAGCTGCCAAAGAGCCCTGCCGTTAGCAGCAGGACCGCCCAAAGCTTAACGTTCATTTGTGGTTGCATGATTTTGTCCCCTCAGGCCTTTATCTGAGTGGCAGAGATCGGGTTGTGTTCGGTGCCGGTCATTTCAGTGTATGTGGTGAATTTGAAAGGATCGAAGAATTGAGCGGCACTTCTGAGACGGTCGCCGGCTTCTTGCTTCATCAGCATAATGGTTCTGTCTGCACCGTAACGTTTTTCAGCGGCAATCGCGAATTTCAAGGCCAGTTCATTGTCACCGTTAGCAATCATTTTACCTAAAACCTGCGCCGTCTGGCGGGCTGATAATCCCAGATAGACTTGCAGCATGCGGCCATATTCAACCGACGTGATGTTGTCGAGGCCTTCGGGTTCCTGGCCCGTTGCATCTTCACGCCAGATGCCGACCATATGATCGCTGACGCGGGCGATGATGCTGTCTCTTGAAGCGATATAGCAGAGGTAAATATCCGGGTGATCTTGCAGGCCCGGCGCGATCAGGTTGAGGCGAATTATGTCTTTTGCGCAATAGCCATTGCCAACATGATCGCGTGTAACCTCCACCAGCCACTGGTAAACCTGTCGGAATTTTTTCATCGCCTCGAGCTGGAACATCATGGTCAGAGGATAGTGGCCGTGTAAAATGTGTTTGGGATTTCTTTTGATTACCGCGTCCATTGCCTCAGCAGCCCCATCCATAAAACCCTCGTTGACCCACGGCTCGCCATACCACGGCATGACGATGTCGCCGACGAACATCACCTCCAGTTCGGGCAGGTTTATAATCATGGCATCTTCGGTTTCACCGCCGGTAACGGGGATCAGGTCAAATCTGGTCCCACCGATGTTAAGCGCGGTGTCTTTTGTGACAGTAATGTCGGGCTGGTAAGAGCTGACCCAGTCGGGATTGAAATCACGCCCGCGAAAATTCCTGTAACTGTGGTTCCTCAACACCCTGTCGACAACGCCTTGATAATTGTCGCGACCATAGATTTTGATGTCGGGGTTCAACTCGCGCAAAAAAGAATGACCACCGATGTGATCCCAATGGCTATGGGTGATGATCGCCGTTGTTACCTGCGGCAGGTCGCGATGGGTCTGGTGCAGAAATTCCAGCGCAGCTTTTAATGAATACGGTTGAGTTCCGGCATCAATCGCAATCACCTCAGTCTTATCTTTGGAAAGCACGAAATAAATATCAGAAAAGCCAAAACCAACCAGCGTAAACACTTCGCCCGGTATCACCTCTTCCAGCACCGGTGTGGGGGCCATGGTGGTGCCAACATCCTCGTTTGATGTGAACCACCCCATGAACAGGGCCTTGGGCTGATAATCTTTATAACCGCTTTTCTCAAGGTATTTTGCTGCCAGATCCATGTTGCGATCCCGGGCATGAAGCTTTGACAGGAAATGGTAGACTTCCCGGTAAAACCCGAAAACCGGTTCTGTTTGAGGGCGATCAGCCAGCCAGTTCAGGGCCTCATAGGCTTTGGATTTTTTAAAGAAAAAGAATGGCACCTGGGCATAGATTAATCCGGCAGCCCAGTGCACAAGGGCATCTTCAGCATTGGTTAGAGCTTGTGCCTGATCCAGAAGTGCGAAAGTTTTATGCATCCAACCGATCCGCCTGAGCACAAAAATCTCATCAGCATAAGTTGCCCTTAGAATTGCATAGGCCGACAGGTGATGGGCATGAACGTCATCGGCCATAGTGCCTTGATAGGTATCGAGCAACTTTTCAAAGAAGCGAATTCCGCGCGCCTGTTGATTGCAGGTCAGGTAAGCATTGACGAGAAGGAAGGTGATTTTCGGGTCGGTGTTAGCGCCGTAGGACAGGATTACCTCCGTCAAATCTATCGCTGGCTGGAAACTCCTGTCTTTGGAAACATCGGAAAACTCCTTAAACGCCTCTGCATAATCAAGGGTCCGGGAGCGCCCACGAGAGGCTAATCGTGATTTTGATGTTGGTGAGAGTGGGTTGATATGATTCTCAATGAGCCGGGCTGAGAAAGAAGCCGCTGCATAATCAGGTATCTGGTTCATTACCATTCCTTTGAGTGTATATACACTTTATTGATTAAAAAAAGAGACCTAATCCTGAGAAGTCACAATTCTTGAGATCTCGGTTAAATCCTCACGCATTTCTGTCCAGCGTTCCTCGCCGAATTTTTGCAAAAACTCTCCTTGCGCCTTTTGCCAATAGGGCCGTGTTTCTTTGATGGCCACTCTCGCCTTCTCGGTCGCGCTGATCATTCGTACTCTGGCGTCTTTTCCCGGTTGGACGGTAATGTAGGCATCTCTTTCCAGTAATCTGAGGTTGCGTGTAAGGGTGGTCCTGTCCATTCCCATATGGTCTGCCAGGTTTTTGATTGATACCGGTGAAAGATGATCAAGCACCACAAGCAGAGTGAACTGCGTATTGCGCAAACCACCGGGCTGAAGACGCTGATCGTAAAACTGGGCAATCAGCCGTGCGGTTTTGCGCAGGTTCATACAGGCACACTCGCCTAAGGCAGGCTGGTTTTGGCTGGTCGGCGTTTGTGGGGCCATGGTTTTTACTATTTCGAGTTTGTGTGAGTGACCTAGTTAGGTGTATATACATCTTATGTCAAGGCACCTGCTTAAAATTCATTCAATATTTTCAATTGTGGCAAGTTTTTTCTTGAAGCTATAGTAACTAGAGGTCCTATGTAGGAGGCAACAAATTGGACCAGATCAGGATTTAACTACATGGCAAACACCAAAACACTGCTTATTGACGGCATGGACTGCCCCAGTTGCACAGCTAAAATTGAAGGCATCGTCTGTAACATTCCCGGTGTTGAAAACGTCAAACTCAACTACACCAATCAGAAGCTCAAATTTGACCTTGATGAAAAATCAGGCGATGCCGGTCTGGTTGTCAAAGCGATTGAAAAGCTCGGCTACAAGGTCAACGAACCCGGTGAAAAAGCCAAAGCGCCAGACCTTTCCTGGTGGCAGACGGGCAAGGGACGTCTGGTAATTGCCTCAGGCGCAATTTTGGCCGTGGCCGCAATATTATCCTATGAATTGCCCGAATATGCGGGCTATGTCTTTGCCCTGGCCGGGTTGACAGCTTTGGTGCCACTGGCGCGCAAGGCGGTTTTAAGTGCTGTTGCCGGGCAACCTTTTACCATTGAGATGCTGGTTACCATCGCGGTCATCGGGGCGATATTTATTGATGAATCGGCGGAAGCCGCTGTGGTGGTTTTTCTGTTTCTGATTGGCGAATTACTGGAAATGATGGCCGCTGCCAAGGCGCGGCGATCGGTTCAGGCGCTGGCTGATCTGGTGCCAAAATCAGCTTTTCTGGTGACGGACAGCGGCACCATAGAGGTTGGCGCAGACACGCTTTCAATTGGTGATTTCATTGAGGTGCGTCCGGGGGGGCGTATTCCCGCCGATGCCATTATTTCAGAAGGGCTGACTTCTATAGATGAAGCAGCGGTTACCGGCGAATCGATGCCAAAGCGAAAACAGGTTGGCGACAGTGTTTTTGCCGGCTCGATCAATGTGGACGGCCTGATCCGCCTGAAAGTTGAAAAAGGGCCTGAAAACAACATGATCGCCCGCATTTTGCAGATGGTGGAAGACGCCGAAGCCAGCAAGGCGCCAACGGCGCGGTTTATCGACCGGTTCAGTCTCTATTACACCCCGGGCGTCATCGTCTTTTCAGCAATGATTGCTTTCATCCCACCGCTGTTTTTCGACGGTGATCTGACCACATGGATATACAAGGGACTGGCCATCCTGTTGATTGGCTGTCCCTGTGCGCTTGTGTTATCAACGCCGGCAGCTATTACCTCAGGCATTTCGGCTGGTGCCAAACACGGCCTGTTGATCAAGGGTGGTGCCATACTTGAGGCCATTGGTTCGGTCAAGCAAATCGCTTTCGACAAAACCGGCACCCTGACCAAAGGCCAACCAAAAGTCACCGACATCAAAGTGTTTTCGGGCAAAGAAGATACTATGTTAGCTCTTGCCGCTGCGGTGGAAGCGGGATCCTCTCATCCTCTGGCGCTGGCTATTGTGGAAGAAGTGGAAGCGCGCGCAATAAAGTTGAAGAAGGCAAGTAATTCCCAAAATCTCAGTGGACGCGGTGTACAGGCCACGGTTGCAGGAAAACGGGTGACGATTGCCTCACCGCGCTATGCCAATGAGATTTCAGCCTTTTCACCGCAACAGGAAAGCATTATCCAGGCCCTGGAAGATAAGGGCAAAACCATTGCTGTGGTATTAGCGGATGAAAAACTGCTGGGGATCATTGCCCTGCGGGACGAGCTGCGCGAAGACGCAAAAAGTGCCATGAAAGAACTCAGCGACATTGGCGTATCGGCCGTGATGCTGACCGGCGATAACAAACGCACCGGCGCGGCGTTAGCGGCGCAACTGGGCATAGCGGTCAAGGCCGAGCTCATGCCCCAGGACAAGCTTGATGAAATTGAAGCTTTAAAGCTGCAAGGCAATATCGCCATGGTCGGCGATGGTATCAATGATGCTCCAGCACTTGCGCGCGCTGATGTGGGTATTGCCATGGGTGGCGGTACAGACGTCGCACTGGAAACCGCTGATGCAGCTTTGTTGCATGAGCGCGTCGGCGATGTTGCCTCTCTGGTCAAGCTGTCACAGGCGACAATGGCCAATATCCATCAAAACATTACCATAGCTCTCGGGCTAAAAGCGGTTTTTCTGGTCACCACCTTACTGGGCATAACCACCTTGTGGATGGCCATTCTGGCCGACACCGGGGCAACCGTTTTGGTGACCATGAATGCTTTGCGATTGCTGGGATACAAGTTCGGTAAATGAGAATAAATTCCCGGCAACACGCACCTGTCCTCACCCGCTTTTTCATGGCATAAGTTGCTCCAGTCATAAACAGGAGAACCTATGAAAGAACTTGCAGGCAAAGCTGCCATTATTACCGGGGCCAGTCGCGGAATTGGCGAAGCAGCGGCGAAGGAACTGGCCAGCCACGGCGTATCTGTGGTTTTGGCAGCGCGGACAAAATCAGATATTGAACGCATTGCGGAAGAAATAAATGCAAGTGGTGGCAAAGCAATAGCCTGCACTTGTGATGTCAGTAATTACGTTGATGTCAGGCAGGTGGTTGAAGCCTGCGTGGACAATTTTTCCCGCCTCGATATTCTGATCAATAATGCCGGTCTCATCGAGCCGATTGCACGTCTGGCTGATTCGGATCCCGAACACTGGTCGCGTATTGTCGACATCAACTTCAAGGGCGTTTATTACGGTCTGCGCGCCGCTATCCCGGTGATGGAGCAACAGGGTTCAGGCGTTATCATCAATCTCAGTTCAGGTGCTGCCACCGGTGCGATGGAAGGCTGGAGCCATTATTGTTCGACAAAAGCAGCCGTCCTGTCGCTCACCCGCTGTGCTGACAAGGAATATGGCGACAGGGGAATACGTGTGGTGGGTCTCAGCCCCGGCACTGTTGATACCGAAATGCAGGTTGTGATCAGGGCTTCGGGAATTAATCCAGTGAGCCAGATGGACCCTTCCGTGCATAAATCACCGCAAGTGGTAGCGCGAGCGCTTGCCTGGTTGTGCACAGATGACGCAGCCGATCTGGCTGGCGTAGATTTTTCGATGAAAGACCCGAAAAGTCTAGAGCGCGCCGGGCTGGCGTAATTTTGCCAACAGCTTGGTATCACCTGCACCGTCCCGGCCTTGAGCCGGGACCTACGTTGGTTTCGGTAAATTTCTCCGGGTCCCGGCTCAAGGCCGGGACGGTGTGGGTGATCACGCCCTAAAGCGGAATATTGTCGTGCTTTCGCCACGGATTTTCTACGGTCTTGTTGGCGAGCAAATGCAAGGCTCTTGAAATGCGTCTGCGCGTTGAGTGTGGCATGATGACTTCGTCGATGTAGCCGCGTTCAGCCGCGACGAACGGCGAACAGAAGCGCTCCTCGTAATTTGCCGTATGCTCTGCGATTTTCTCATCATTACCAATGTCTTTGCGGAAGATGATTTCGACAGCACCCTTGGCGCCCATGACAGCAATTTCAGCTGAGGGCCAGGCGTAATTTACATCCCCACGGATGTGTTTGGACGACATGACATCATAAGCCCCGCCGTAGGCTTTACGGGTAATCACGGTAATTTTGGGTACGGTCGCCTGCGCGTAGGCAAACAGCAGCTTTGCTCCGTGTTTGATCAATCCGCCATATTCCTGAGCGGTACCGGGCAAAAATCCCGGCACGTCAACGAAGGTTACCAGCGGGATAGAAAAGCAATCGCAAAAACGCACAAAGCGGGCAGCCTTACGGCTCGAATCCGAATCAAGAACGCCAGCGAGCACCATTGGTTGATTGGCAACAAAGCCTACCGTGCGCCCTTCGAGGCGGCCAAAGCCGGTGATGATGTTTTTAGCGAATGCTTCCTGAATTTCGAAGAAATCGCCCTCATCCACCACCTTGTTGATCAGCTCGTGCATATCATAAGGCTGGTTGGGATTTTCCGGCACCAGCGTATCGAGAGAGATTTCAACGCGGTCTCCGGCATCTTGTGTGGGCAGCTCAGGCACATCGCTGGTATTGCAGGCGGGCAGAAAATCAACCAGCCGGCGCACCTGCAACAGCGCTTCGACGTCATTTTCAAAGGCCTTGTCGGCAATTGAGGATTTAACCGCATGCACGCTTGCGCCACCGAGTTCTTCAGCCGTGACGTCTTCATTGGTAACGGTTTTAACCACGTCGGGTCCGGTGACGAACATGTAAGACGTATCTTTGACCATGAAAATAAAATCGGTCATCGCCGGAGAATAAACGTCCCCCCCGGCGCACGGTCCCATGATGACTGATATTTGTGGAATGACGCCTGAGGCCATGACATTGCGGAAAAACACTTCACCATAGCCGCCAAGTGCCGCGACACCTTCCTGAATGCGCGCGCCACCAGCATCAAACAGACCGATGATGGGGCTGCGGTTGCGCAATGCCATTTCCTGAATTTTGACGATTTTCTGGGCATGGGTCTCCGACAAAGAGCCGCCAAATACGGTGAAATCCTTGGCAAAGAGATAGACCACACGGCCATTGATGGTGCCCCAGCCGGTGACGACACCGTCGCCGGGAATTTTGTTGTTCTCCATGCCAAAATCGGTGCAGCGATGCTGGACAAACATGTCGAATTCCTCGAATGAATCCTCATCCAGCAGCAGATCAATACGCTCGCGCGCCGTCAGCTTGCCACGTTCGTGCTGCTTGGCATTGCGCGCCTCACCACCGCCAAGACGTGCCACTTCGCGTCGCAGTGTCAATTGCTCTATGATGTCTTTCATATTGTTGTCCATGTCCTTTTCAACGGCAGGAAGTTTTGCATAGCACGTTACGCCCCCTCAGGTCATGAACTCAATAGCGTAACTGCGCCACAACACCATAGTGATCGCTCGGGTAGACATCATTGACCGGGTCTTTGGCCACAACCTCGCAAGTAACAACATGACCGGCACCACGTTCGCGGGGCATTCCGGCCAATATATAGTCAATGCGGCGGTTGGGCTCCAGTATCTCGACCGCATAGGGATTGGCATTGTCCCAGGTGAAACCGGGACCATCGTTGCACGCGGCAATCCAGGCATCCTGAAAGACCAGGCCTTCTACCGGACAGGTGGTAAGCCCGGTTAACATGCGTATTTCCTCGGACATGGGATCGGCATTAAAATCACCGCACACCACGGGTGGAAAAGCAGAGTTTGCTTTTGCATCGACAAACCGGGCAAGGTCTGCCGCCTGGCGCTGGCGGATGTGGCTGTGATGAAATTTCCAGTTCAAGTGGGTGGCAAAAAACGGCAAGGCACCGCGCGGTCCATCGATCTCTGCGAACAGCGCACAACGGCCTTCGCCGTTTTCTTCAGCGCCATAGAGCATGACACTCTGGCTTTGCGAAATCGGCCAGCGCGATAACAATGCATTGCCAAAGCCCAGGCCTTCCCTTTCCATGCTTGCAGCAAACACGTGGTGATACCCCAGTTCTGCGGCCAGAATAGCGGCGTTATTGGTCTTGTCATCCTGCCACACTTCCTGCAGGGCAATGACATCACAATCGAGATTTTTAAGAGTTTCGACAATAGCGGGCTGGCGGCTTTGCCACGGACCGTATCGCCACCAGGTATTCCAGCTTAAAACTTTCAAGTTGGTTTCTATTAAACCGGTGGTGGTATTTTTATCTGCCATTTTCTGTGACCTGAGCTTGAGTTTCAAAATTTCAGGATTAAGAGCACAATTTGACGCTTTTCCCAATACATACAAAAAACACAGAGATAATTTTCACAAGCCGAAATGTCAGTTGCGTTGATTTTTGTGGAAAGCACCCTACTTATCCACACAAGCAATCCCACCGTTAAGGTCTCATTAAACCTCTGAGCGCCATTCTCACGCATAATCAAATCCCAAAGGAGCGCTGTAATTGTCACTTAAACTCGTAAAATCGGATACTGTTGTTCCCACTTTCCAGATTGAACTAACCGAACGCCAAAAATTGCTGATTGTGGAGAGCTTTGGCCAGTTTGAACCAATTGTTCAATATTCCTCCAAAATATTCTTCGATCGCCTGGCCGAAGTTGAACCCAGGCTGGGTAAACAATTTTGTGGTGAATCCAACGTGCACAGTGACAAGCTGGCGACAGTTCTGCAAATTGCCGTGATCTCGGTGAGAAATCTGGATTCTCTGGTGCCGATGCTGAGACTGCTGGGCAGCGAATACCGCTCGTATGGGGCGCGGCCGGAATATTATGAAATCTTCGGCGATGTGCTGCTATGGACATTGCGGCAAGGTCTGGGTGCGGCCTATACGGAAGAAATCGATGAGGCATGGGCAACGCTCTACGGCATCATAGCCGAGATGATGATGCAGTCCAAACCTGTTGAAAATCTGCAAATGTCGGCGGGTTTTAGCAGCACTCTTTAAGGTGAGCCAGTTTGCGCCGCTTTAGCTGGCGGTTTTTCTGATGCACATGGCGTTGGCTTTTTGTTTTGCCCTGACCATGGCTTCAGCGGTCCATTTGGCTGGATCCTCTGCTGCCATTTTGGCCAATGTGTCATATTCAGCATCGCGGCAGCTTGTGAAGGCCGGGAATTTTCCACCGACTTTCTGGCTCGCCTGATCGGCAAACAAGTCTGTCCGGGTAACGAAGACAATCAGAGCTAATGAGGCTGCAAGTATGATAGCGGCCAGCAGTCGCGCGCAAGTACCATCCAGAAAGGCTCTCGGTTTAGATGTAGCTGTTGTCATGTTTCCCTCACTAACGGCAGGTTTAATAGCAGGTTCTGCGGTTTCATGCGTAGTTTTTTGCCCCGGGTCATCGCCAGTCCCAGATAAATCGGTCGCCCTCTCATTGCAGGGTTTATAGCATTTTGGTCGAGAATTTCGAGTCTAAAAAGTGCGACGATCTGTTCAAGGTCATCAAAACCCAAAGCCTCCTGATTATAAAGCGCATTCAACAGGCGCGTTGATTCGACATCGAGGCCAATGTGCCAGGACCATTTTTCATCTTCTATGGTCTTTTTCGGCTGGCACTTAACCTCCATTTGATAAAAATGCTTGATCCAGGCTTCGATGACGCGGGCGTAGGCATCCAGTGCCGGCTGGGTGAATCTGAAGTCTATAACCGTGTCAAAGCGGTCGCTGCGCGGCCAGTATATATCCTTGTTGTCCTCAGACAGCACATCGAGTTCAACTGAAGGCATCGGCGTATTGCTGTCGACCAGCAACTGCCCCAGAGACCCAACACCACCGGTTTTGGCGTACATCTCAACAATTTCATCATCGGCCAGCATGATGCGACCGTCTTCTGTAGTGACACTTTGTTCGCGAAAGAAAAGTTCACCGGCCTTGACCCTGATAGGATCGTGGCATTGGCTCAGTATATTGCGCACAATGACGGTGACCATCTGATCGATGAATACCGCAGGGATTTTGATATCGCCGGATTTCATCAAATTGAGATAGGCGTTTTCAATGGTTTTGTGCTCGATCAACAACTCCTTGAAGCCCAATACCACGCGGTAATTTTCGCGCGTGTCAGCGTCGGTGAATTTTTCTATGACCTCGTCGGGTATCACCGTAAAAGGATCATCCATCAATTTTTCGAAAGCGGCAATCTCGTTGTCGCAAGAATCATCAACCGGATGAATTTCGGGCCGGGTCAGATAGGCCCTGATAAAATCCGCAGTAACATCGAGATGGCCCTGATCATTCACCTGCAACAGGTGATAGCCGGAAGATTTCCAAAAATCAGCCATTGCTCATTTCCTCATCATCTTCAACCACGCTCCAAATGCGGGTATGGATACCATTTGATGGCGGTGTGATCACCCGAAACTCCTCGTGGATGCCGTCTTTATCAAGTGTTCTGGAGACAGCAAAAATAGTGTTAAGCAGATTGTCTTTACACAGACCTTCAACGAAGGCTGCTTCTTCGTGTGCGGCACTTTCGGCGGCCTGACTGTTTGGTGCGCCATAGACATCGATGAAATGCTGGCTCAAATCACCAATCATCTGCGCGAACTCAACGTCGGTTACATCACTGACCACAGCAAAGGTTGTGCGGCCAAAGGAGCCCACGCCCAAAAATCCGTTGGCAAAGGCCTGGCCGGTTTTTCCCGTTAACGCTTCTTCGGCAACATCGCTGAATTCAAACGCGCCCGAAACTGCAATTTCATCGGGCCTGGCCGTGTTAGAATATACATGGTCATCGGATGCATCAAACCTTACCGCACGCAAAAACCGCATTATTTTTCCCACGCTTGTGCGTTTATAAAATCACGCGGGTTGAGCGAGATCATTTCCCCGGCCGGTGTTTTCAACAACAGGTTGCCATCATCATCGAGGTTCAGGAATTTTCCATCCCAGGATTTATCTCCCTGTTTGATCGATATCTCTTTATCGAGCGCTTCGGCGCGTCCACTCCAGTTTTCGTGAACCGGTTTGAAGCCTTCATCATTCCAGGTGTGAATCCACACCAGAAAATGGCGGGAAAAAGACTCGAGCAAATCGCGCTGGGATAATTCTCCAATCCCTTCTTCGAACAGATTGGTACGCCCCATATCCTCACCGGGATTGAGGTTATCGTCTTTTCCTTTCAACTCAATCTTGATGCCGACCACCAGCCAGTCCGGCACATCGTCATCATTGATGGTCTCAGCCATAACTATCCTTGCCGAACCGGTGATTGCGTCATTGAGAATAAAACGATTGGGCCAGCGATAAAACATACCCAGTTCGGGCGGTGCCAGTGAGCCAAAGGCATCACCAAAGGCAACCATGGCGGCAAACAGCATATGCATTGAACGCGTTGCACCGGTTTCAGGCTCAAGCACCAAAGCGCATTCCAAAAAGCGTTGTGACGGGCTCCAGTATAAGTCACCCGACTGGGCTTTTTTGGCTTTCGCATCGCGATGCGCGCAATCGAACGGGCGCGGATGGCCTTTGACTTTTACGCCGTTGAGCAGCGGTGGAAATTGCGGCTCTGCGGTCCAGCCATATTCATCTTGCAGCATGAGATTACTCAATATCGATGGTTTCTTCGATTACATGATTAAGATCAGTGCCTGCAATCGTCAGGACGACTTTGGCGGTAATCGTTGATTGGCCGGAAAGGTTGCCTTCACGCACGGTTTTTTCGATCTGCTGTTGCGAGGTAACGCCCACTTGTTTAAGGAATTTTCGCATCGACATATTGAACTTTTCTTCGTTCATTGAGTATCTCCTGTGTTTCAATGATTATCTGATTTTCAATCTAAAGGAATTTTGCGCTGGCAGGGAATTATTCCACTATTCGGGCAGTTGAATTTCCAGCATCTTCTGGGCCTTGTTGCGGCTAATTTTCAACTTCAGTTTCGCACCCGGTGGACCGGTTACAAAGGCACTTTTGAACTCCGCTGGTTTTTTGATCCGGCGTTGACCCAGTTGCAAAATCACATCACCGATTTTCAGCCCCGCCTGCTCACCCGGTGATCCGGGGCGGATGGTTTCGACGACAGCTCCCAGCGTCCCCACATCGCCACGCGATATAGCGCGCACAAGTTTAAGCCCGCTGAATTTCCAGGTGACTTTACCGTCTTTCACCAGCGCCTTCGCCACGGTTTTGGCAAGGGCGGAAGATACAGCAAAATTAACACCGATATTGGCATCGGACTGTTTGGTGAAAATAGCGGATAAAATGCCGAGCAGGCTTCCATCGCGAGCAACCAGTGCACCGCCCGATGCGCCGGGATTAACGGCTGCATCAGTTTGAACAAAATCCTCAATAGGGTTAAAGCCCACCCCGGCCTTATTGATGGCTGACACCACACCGCAGGTCATCGACAGGCCGAGGCCAAAAGCATTGCCGATGGCGCAGGCACGCTCGCCCACTTCAGCATCGCGGCCAAAGCTTAAGGGTACAAGTGTTTCTTTGATGGCAAGAACAGCAAGGTCGGTCAATTCGTCCTGGCCAATAACTTCGGCCTTTAACACGCGGCCATCACTGGTTCTGACGACGATTGACAAGGCGTTGTTAATGACGTGGCGGGCGGTCAGGATCTTGCGGCCGTCCAAAACGACAATACCGCTGCCTTCAGGTTCTGCTGCGCGCGAAGCCGGGTTGGGCCATTGGGGCAGAACACTGACAACCGACTTAGTGATCAAGGCTGATTGAGCCTGCACGGGCCCGGAGACAACCGCCTGACCAAAGCTGAAAAACGCTACCAAAAAGAGGGCGCGAGCACTCAAAAACCCCACGCTATTTTGTGCCGCTGTCCAGGCGCACGTTACCGGTTTGGG
>CAZJUF010000009.1:0-20301 GCA_964549055.1 uncultured Hyphomicrobiales bacterium
TCGCCGATATTGCCAAATTCAAGGACAGTCTCAAAGGCAAGATCTACGGCATTGAACCGGGCAATGACGGCAATCGACTGATTTTGGATATGATCGACAAAAACGCCTTTGGCCTCAAAGGTTTCAGCGTGGTTGAATCCTCCGAGCAAGGCATGCTGTCCCAGGTCGCCAGAGTGAAGCGCAAAAAAACCGATATCGTTTTCCTTGGCTGGGAGCCGCATCCGATGAATGCCAATTTTGACATGAAATACCTTGAAGGCGGCGATGATTTCTTTGGCCCCAATCTTGGTGGTGCCACCATCTACACCAATGTGCGCAAGGGCTACACGGCTGAATGCCCCAACGTTGGTGCCCTGCTTAAAAATCTCGTTTTCAGCCTCAAGATGGAAAACGAGATCATGGGGGCTATCCTCAATGATGGTACCGAAGCCGACAAGGCTGCAGCAACATGGATCAAAGCCAACCCGGCAATTCTTGATACATGGCTCAAAGGTGTCAAAACCACAAAAGACGGCGACGGACTGGCTGCGGTTAAATCTGCACTCGGACTTTAAATCACATTGATCTGGGGCAGTGAGATGATATGGAGTGGCTGACCGACAATAAAATTCCTCTTGGCCGCTGGATGAAATCTGCGGTCGACAGTCTTAATGATAATGCCGCCTGGTTTTTTGACGCAATTTCCCTTGGCCTCGGCACCACAATTGAAGGCATGGTGGCACTGCTGTTGTGGGTGCCACCGTTGGTGCTCATTTTTATATTTTCCGTTGGTGGCGGCTGGATGCAGCGCTCCTGGGGTTTGGCAATTGGCATTGCCCTGTCTTTGCTTTTGATCGTCAATCTCGGCTATTGGAAAGAAACCATTGAAACCCTCACCCTGGTGGTGTTCGCCACCACGGTGTGCATGTCAATTGGCGTGCCTCTGGGCATAATGGCGGCACATCGGCCATGGCTCGAAGCAGCGCTCAGGCCGGTGTTGGACCTGATGCAGACCATCCCCACTTTCGTCTACCTCATTCCGACGCTGATCCTGTTTGGTCTCGGCGTGGTACCAGGATTGATTTCCACGGTGATATTTGCCCTGCCCGCACCGGTGCGCCTTACCACTCTAGGCATCAAGGCCACACCAAAAGATCTGATTGAAGCGGGCAAGGCCTTTGGGGCCACCCGGCGGCAACTGTTGTTGAAGGTTGAACTGCCCTCCGCCATGCCAACCATCATGGCCGGTCTCACCCAGTGCATCATGTTATCCCTATCGATGGTGGTAATTGCCGCTCTGGTCGGTGCTGACGGCCTGGGCAAACCGGTGGTGCGTGCGCTTAATACCGTCAACATCGCGCGCGGCTTTGAAGCCGGTCTCGCCATTGTCATTGTCGCCATATTGCTTGATCGCGTCTTTCGCCACAAACAGCCCGGGCGCCGCAAATGACACAATCGCCTGGGCAAACTGAAACCGCCATAACATTTGAAAATGTCGACATCATCTTTGGCGACAGTCCGAAAAAAGCCCTGCCGCTGGTTGATCAGGGCAAGACCCGCGATGAGATTTTGGCGACGACCGGTCAGGTATTAGGCTGCGCCAACGTATCGCTAAAAGTCGAACGTGGCGAAATCTGCGTCCTCATGGGGTTGTCAGGCTCGGGCAAGTCAACCTTGATGCGCAGCGTCAATGGTCTCAATCCGGTGGCCCGTGGTCGCGTGCTGGTCGGCACCAAAACCGGTGATATCGATATCACCACCTGCAGCGCGAAAGCCTTGCGCAAAATTCGCCGCGATCATTGTTCCATGGTGTTCCAGCAATTCGCTTTATTGCCATGGCGAACGGTACGCGAAAATGTCGCCTTCGGCCTCGAAATCCGCGGCACCCCGGCCAACGATATCACCCGCATTGTCGAAGAAAAGCTCGACACCGTCGGCCTGTCGCAATGGGCGGATAAATTAACTGATGAACTTTCCGGCGGCATGCAGCAACGCGTAGGCCTGGCGCGGGCGCTGGCTACTGACGCCGATATCCTGTTGATGGACGAACCATTCTCCGCCCTTGATCCCCTCATCCGTTCCAAGCTGCAAGACGAGTTGATCGATCTTCAGGCTGAGGTGAACAAAACAATCCTGTTCGTCAGCCACGATCTTGGTGAGGCCATCAAGATTGGCCGCCACATCGCCATCATGGACGGCGGTCACATTGTCCAGCATGGCCGCCCCGACGATATTATCGCCAATCCGGCCAATGATTACGTCGCCGAATTCGTCTCCCATATCCGCGATGCCGGTTAACCTGGAAAATTATTGGACTGTGACATCAGCTATATTGTATAAGTATAGTCACACTAAACGTCTGAGCTGAGAATTCGGCCCTTTTTACATTGATACTTCTTTGGTAGTGAAGAGTTCGTAATGGTGAAAATACAAAAGTATAGAGAAAATCCCGTTATCAGCGTCTCCAGGGATCGCTTCATGCTTTGGGGTTTTCCCGATACTCTTGCCCACAGTTTTATAATCGTGTTGTGGGCCATCGCTTTTGTTGCAGCATTATCCATCACTTTGCCCACCAGTGCGCAAGCCCAGACATCAGCTGCCATCGGACAGGTGGAAACCTTATCAGGTAGTGCCTCAGCCATCCGCGCAAGCGGTGGCGTCGACACCTTGCGGGTAGGCACACGGATTTTTAACGGCGACACCGTTCAGACCGGTGCCAACTCGCGTCTGGGCATTACCTTCCTCGATCAAACGGTATTTTCCCTGTCAGCCAACGCAAAAATGGTCATTGACGACCTTGTCTACAGCCCCGGCGGCAACGCAAACAAAATGCTGATTAATCTGGCCGAAGGAACGTTCGTATTTCTTGCCGGCAAGATCGCCTCGACCGGCGACATGAAAATAGAAACCCGTGTCACCTTGTTAGGCATACGCGGCACCCAGCCCTGGGTTGCCATAACGCCTGCCCTCTCCTCCTTCACCATTATGTCCGAACGCGACGGCAAGACCGGCGAGTATTTGATGTTGAGGAAAGGCACCAACACTGTCATCGCCACGGTAAATCTGGCCACGGTGGGGACGACCAGAAAATATATCATGAGCGGGCCCAACGATACCCCGCGTCTGGTTGACAAGACACCAGCGGAATTGCGCAACGAACCCGGGCTCAAGAGCAACCTGTTCACCACATTGCAGGTTCGTGATGCACGGCTGGGCAATGAACAAATTAGAAAGCCGAATGGCTCGCTTCAAAACGACAGGTCCAAAGCACCTGATCACCGCTCTCAACCGCCAACAAGGATGGTTGACAATGGTGTGATGTTTTATGGCTTTCAGCCGTATTTCGAAATTGGTGGCGGCCTCAATTTCACCAGAGGCGATCGCGAGCTTGACCAGTTCGACCAATCCATCGATGCTAAACCGGGCGGAACAGGTTTCGCCGAGGCTGGTGTGAAGTGGAACAATGTCTTTGGCAATGTTGGTGTCAGTGCCGGCATTGTCGGTCAATTTCAAAACACAGAAAACCAGAAGATCGTAGATAACCGTACTCAAGGTGGCCCTACCGTCACACTCGACGGCACCACCCAGGCCTTCAGCATATTTCCGCGGGTAACTTTGAGCGGGCCTTTAAGCGAATATACCAGCTGGCGCGCCGGAGTTGGTGGTGGCGTCGCCTTCCAGAAGCTGAATACTAACGAATCCACCGGAGGCTCCATCAGCGGCAGCAAAGCCACGGCTATGATCAACTTTAACGGCGGTCTCGGCTATATGCTCATGCCCGGTGTTGACATATGGCTCAACGGCTATGCCACCTGGCTTGAAGGCTTTGACGTTGAAACCAACTCAAATGTCTCAACGCGCTATAATTCCCAATGGAACGCCGGCGCAACAGTGTCCCTGCGCTTTTCACTGCAACCGCCATCGCCGCGATAACACGGATAAGCATGGGTCAATCCGTGCGTTTTTTTCCTGTAAAATAGCTAAAATTTGAATGTAATTTGCCCTAGATTTGACCCTTAAATTTAGCCGAATATTCTAATCTTAATGTTATAAATTGCCTCACATTACAGAATAAATTTAAGCGGCAACAGGAAAGCAGGGGCAATGAAGAGTAATTTGCGCGTATTGGCGATTGGCATTCTGTCTTCGATATTAATGACAGGATGCGCATCGATAGAAAAAATTGGAAATGACATTGGCACGCCTGTAGCCCTGCAACCCTTTTCCACCACCACATCCACTTTACCGGCATCCAATACAGCTACTCAAACATCCCCCGATGTCACCCAATCGATCTCAATTCCCGGCGATAAACCGCTGGTCAAAGCGCAACGGCATTTTTATCAACGCGAATATGGATTGTCCGAAAAACTGTTTCGTCAGGCCACCCTGGAAAACCCCAAAAGCCTTGATGCCTGGCTCGGCCTGGCTGCGTCCTACGACAAGTTAAAACGCTTTGATCTGGCCAATCGCGCCTACCGTCAATCGGTAAAGCTCGGCGGCCGCACACCAACAATTCTCAACAACTGGGGCTATTCCTACCTGCTCAGGGGCAACGTGGCTGAGGCCCGCAAAAAGTTTTTGGCCGCCTACGAACTGGAGCCAAAAAACGTCGCCGTCAACGCCAACCTCAATCTCCTGCGTGAAGGTATAAAACGCAATCGACGCAAAAAAACCTGATCTCCACCGACTTAACAGCACTTGAAAGACACTTCAGGTGCTGCTTTTTTTGTCGATGAAAATAACCACTCACAACGCTCTGGCCATAATCCACAGGCCCCAGATAAGGAACACCGTACCGAAAAAACGGTCAAACCAGTAGGGCGTGAACGGGCCATTGTTCGATGACGTCGCCCAGCCCACCGGCTATCCCCACACCGATGCCTTCAACAAGCGTTTCCATAACAAGTTACTTTTGATGTTTGTCAGATCGAACGCTCAACAACATGGACACTCACTGTCCATATCAAAATGCTTACGCGCAGACTTGCAAGGTATTGTTATGTTGAATAATTTTTCGGGGCAGGCCCTTATCTGGGGAATATCAGTTAAGTATCCAGTCTACTTTTTCTTCTTTAATTTGCAGATGACTTTGAATTTTCCGGAGTTTTCCCGGATATTGATATAGCCTTTATTTTTCCAAAGCTTTTTTCCTTTTTTAAGGGAATAGGATGACGAATAAAAACGGGTACCACAGTATTTACCGAAACTTACACAGCTGTTTTCCTCATTATTACAAGATGTATTTGTGTAAAGCCCCTGTGTATTAGCGTTGTCATCCACAAAATAGTACGGTTCCTTTGCTATGCTTGGGCTGACTACAGAAACAGCGAATAATACCACTCCGGTAAATAGTGCCATTTTGGGTAAGGTGTTTTGTTTGTTGTTCATTTTCTACTTCCTATTTAGTTTTCAGGTTGGGTGAAAGGTTGATTGGATTGAAATGCGCATGGTGTCAATGTGAGGATTATTGCTGTTGTGATGTTGCAGCCAAAGATTGAGCCAGCCGTACCAGGCTCATGAACTCAGCGCGATAACCATAGTCATCTTTCCCGCGCCCCTCTGCTGCGAGCGTCAGAATATCGTCATAGCTGTAATCTTCCAGAAACGAGATACCGCGTAGCTTCTGGCCAAAAGCTGCCACACTTGCGGCAAAGCGCATGTCCTTGGACAAAGCCTCGATACTGTCTTTTTCCATCGCCGTTGTGACCGGCACGGTAAGAAGTTTGGAGATGTTTTCTTGTGGCAGTTTATAGCGTATTTTCAAAAATGCATATTCACCACCAAAAGAATTACCTGTCTCAGGCGTCTGCTTTTTTTTCTGGTAACGCAAATCATCTATAAGCTTGACATCACTGTCGGCTGGTGTGATTTCATAAATCGCCGTTACCGTATGGCCAGCGCCAATATCACCGGCATCGACCTTGTCATTATTAAAATCAGCACGTTTCAAAGCCCGGGTTTCATAGCCGATTAGGCGATAGTCCGATACCATAGCGGGATTGAATTCAACCTGAATTTTGACATCCTTGGCAATAGGAAACAGCGTTGAACTTGCCTCTTTAACCAAAACCTTGTGAGCTTCCTTGAGGCTGTCGATATAGGCCGCCGTGCCGTTGCCGTTTTGCGCCAGTTTCTGCATCAGGGCATCATTGTAATTACCGCGGCCAAAACCCAGCACCGAAAGGAAAACGCCTGATTTACGTTTGGTCTCGATATAGCGTTTAAGTTCATCGCCTCTGATACCAACATTAAAATCACCATCGGTGGCCAGTATCACCCGGTTGACGCCTTGCTTGTCGAAAGACTGTTCGGCCAGTGCATAGGCCTGACGGATACCTTGCGCCCCGGCGGTTGAACCGCCTGAATTCAGATTATCAAGTGCCGCCAGTATCTTTTGCCTGTCAGCCACTTTCGTTGGCTCCAAAACCGTGCCTGCACGGCCCGCATAAGTGACGATGGCCACCGTGTCGTTTTCATCCAGCTGGTTGACCAGCAGGCGGAAGGCGTTCTTTAGCAACGGCAATTTATCGCGAGCGTTCATAGAGCCTGAAACATCAATCAAAAACACCAGGTTCGATCTTGGCTTGGTTTCCGGCACAATCTGATAGCCCTTGATACCGATATGCAGCAGTTTTGTTTTGCTGTTCCATGGCGTTGGATAAATCGCAACGCTCGGCTTGAACGGCTGGCCTTTGGTTTCGGCATAAGGGTAATCATAAGAGAAATAATTGATCATCTCCTCAACGCGCACAGCATCGCGATTGGGCAATTGCCCGCCTTCGAGCGATTTGCGCACAAAGGCGTAAGAGGCGGTATCCACATCAATCGAAAATGTCGACACCGGGTTTTCAAGTACCGATTGCACCGAGCCAGAAGCAAATTTCTCAAATCTCTCCCGCGTTGTGATCTCTAAAGGAGGTGAGGCTGGAGAAGAGGCCGCAATCGAACTTTCACTCAACTGTGAGATTGCACCACCGACAGCCATCCGCTTCTTGAGCATCACCTGCGGTGAACTTTCTGCCGCAGCATAGCCATCAACTTTAGCAGCCTCCTGTCGCAACGCCGGGCTGGAAACTGGTGGCAACGCCGGTTGCGGGCTCGCATCAGCCATTGGGCTTTCAACAGCAGGAGCGGCATTTTCAAGTGTCAGACGCCGGGTTTCCTTCAACTCACTTTTTAATTTCCGGTTTTTCTGTGGCGCAATCACCTCCTCATCAAGGTCTTTATTTTGCGCCAACCGGTTATCAACAATGACGCCGCTGACGGTTTCATTTTCAGATACCCACCAGTTCAGCGGTGTGAGGTTCGTGGTCAACATCAATTGAGCAGCAAGGGGAAGTACCAATAATGTGGCAGCCACTGTGCCGACTGTTACGCGATGATCCATAATCCAACTCCATGGGTTAGTTGTGAAGATGGAGATAAGACGCGCGGGCCATGACAATCCTTGGGGTTGAGTTGAATTTTTTTGTTTTGCCTGCTCAAAAGCCAGCAGCGATGCCTGCAAAGCCGCCTCGCGCGCTGCCGGATTGGCCGCGGGAACCTTGATATTCTTCAGTTCTGAAAAATCATCATCACTCATCAGATCAGTCCTGCATTTCCTGTTTTAATCGTTTCCTGGCTTCATGCACATGCCACGAAACCGTACTTTCCGCACAGTTCAAAACCTTCGCAGCCTCAGCGTGGCTCAAATCTTCAGCATAAATCAGCAACATGGCGTCGCGCTGTTTGGGCGGCAATTGCCTGACCTTTTGCCACATCTGGCTTTGGGTCATCTCCAGTGCCGGGTCAGGGTGATGGTCCTTCTGCACCACCACACTCAAAGCGGCTATATTGTCCACCCGGCGTTTGTTTGCCCGTTGAAAATCGCGCACCGCATTGAGCGTGATGCGATAAAGCCAGCTCGAAAACGCCGCCTCCCCCTTAAACCCGTGTATCACCGAGCCTAGTTTTACACACACGTCCTGGGCAATATCCTCGGCATCGTCGCGGTCTCCGCACCACTTGAATGCGATGCGAAAAATCATATCATAATGGCGTTCAATCAGCCGTGCGAAAGCTGCCGCGTCCCCCGACACAGCCAAGCCTACCAGTTCCTGATCGCTTATCTTTTCCATCGTTATAAATGTTAGACGCGTGGTCCCGGCAAGTCCTTGGGAATTATTAAAATAAGTTAAAACCCATGTTATAAGCTCAATCACGTTCGAGTCGTCAAAAAGGGAGTTTTCGGCCCATGAAATTTGTCATAATTTCTATTTTCATAGCCACATTCTCGTTTTTTCCTGTCCGCGCCTCAGCCCAGTCTGTCAACAAGCCCAAAATCGAGCGGCAGTTCCAATCGTGGCTCAAATCAGAAATCTGGCCGCTGGCAAAAAAGCGTGGCATATCGCGCAAAGTCTTTAATGCCGGGTTGGGACGTATAACCTTAAACTGGAAGGTGCCCGATTTGCGGCCACCGGGTTCATCGAAGCGCGCCGCCAAAAAGTATTCCCAGGCCGAATTCAAAAGCCCCGGGCGCTACCTCAGTGAAAATCGCCTGCAACCCCTGGTCAAACTTGGCCGCGCAAGATTGAAAAAATGGCGACGAACCCTTGATGTTATTGAAAAACGCTATGGTGTGCCCCGCCGCATTGTTGTGGCTATTTGGGCAGCCGAATCCGGTTATGGTCGCGTTAAAATCCCTTTCAGTACGTTACGTGTTCTGGCCACATCAGCCTTTATGGGTCGGCGCAAGCACCTGTTTCGCAAAGAACTGATTGCCGCTCTGGTGATTTTACAACAGGGTCACATTCCACTTAAACTACTGAAAAGCTCATGGGCAGGTGCGCTTGGCCAACCCCAGTTCATGCCCTCGAAGTTCCTCAAATTTGCAGTGGATTTTAATGGGGATGGCCGCCGTGATATCTGGGGCTCTGTACCCGACACGCTTGCATCTATCGCCAATTTTCTTAAAAAACACGGCTGGCAATCGGGCCGCACCTGGGGTTATGAAGCTGCTATTCCCGCGACCATTTCCTGCGCGCTCGAAGGCCCGGAGCAAGGCAGACCGATTAACTGGTGGGCGGAAAAAGGGGCAAAAAGAGTGAGGGGTAAATCGTTCCCGCGCGCAGAATTAAACCGCCAGGGCTTCTTATTAATGCCCGCGGGCCGCAAGGGACCGGCTTTTATCGCCACCAAAAATTTCTACGTATTGAAAAAATTCAACGAAAGCGATCTCTACGCCCTGTTTATCGGCCACCTCGCCGATCGCTATGTCTCCAATCGACCCTTCGTTACCATGTGGTCAAAACTGGGCGGATTTTCCAAACGCGATGTTCAGGCAATGCAGGTGAGGCTGGAAAAACGCAATGTTGATGTCGGTGGTGCCGATGGCCTCATTGGCTTTAAAACCCGCACTGCCGTTGGCACCTGGCAATCGCAAAACAACCTTAGGCCAACGTGCTTTCCCGACGCAAAACTCATCCGCCGAATTCGTTAGCTTGCTTTGGCTCTGGCAATCGCATCATTAATCATTTGGCGCGCTTCACCCGCATCGCCCCACCGCACGATTTCAACCCATTTGCCTGCTTCAAGATCTTTGTAGTGTTCAAAAAAATGGGAGATTTTCTGAAGCAGTATTTGTGGAAGATCATCAACGGTGGTGATTTTATTGAACATCGCCGAAACCTTCACGCTCGGCACTGCCACAATCTTTTCATCTTCGCCCGCTTCATCTTTCATATACAACACACCCACCGGGCGGCAGTTTATGACGGCACCGGACATCAAGGGGCGCTGATTGGCAATCAACACATCAATAGGATCCCCGTCGCCCGAAAGAGTATGCGGCACAAAGCCGTAGTTGCCGGGATATCTCATCGAGGTATATAAAATGCGATCGACAAACAGGGCACCTGAAGCCTTGTCCATCTCGTATTTGACCGGTTCACCACCCGACGGCACTTCAATCACCACATTTATATCGTGGGGGGCGTCATCGCCTACCGGGATTTCTTCAATACGCAATCATCGTACTCCAAAGTTGTTTCGGGTTCTTATTCTGCCGGTACCGGCGGGGCGTTAAGAGCCTGTCGTTTTTTACGTGAGCGCTCTTCAACCGTCCCGACAATCAATGACATCATCGGTGGAATAATCACCAGTGTCAAAATCGCTGAAAGCGCCAGTCCGCCGACAACCACCGAGCCTAACCCGCGATAAAGTTCTGATCCCGCACCGGGAAAAAGCACCAGCGGCAACATGCCAAAAACCGATGTCAGTGTCGACATGAAAATTGGCCGCACACGGTTACGCGTGGCCTCAATAATCGCATCATTCACCGCCATGTTTTCCTGACGAATATGAAACAGCGTTTGATGCAGCAGCAAGATGGCATTGTTAACAACAATCCCCACAAGAATAACAAATCCTAACAAGGTGAGCATATCCAGAGGCTGTGCCGTCAGCAGATTTTGCGCAGCCAGTCCCCCAACCCCGCCAGCAGCCGCCAGCGGCACCGACAACAGAATGATCAGCGGATAGATAAAACTTTCAAACAATACCGCCATCACCAGAAATACGATAATCAGGGAAATCAGCAAATCCTTCTGCATCACTTCCCAGGTGGCTTTGAGTTTTTCAGCCGTGCCTTTTATTCGCAAACTTACACCCGGCGGCAAGCCCTCGGCTTCAAGTTCGGCAATAACTTTCTGTTTAACCAGATCGACAGCTGATTCCAGCGGCAGGTTGTCAGCAATACTGACTTCCAGAATAACGGTTCTTTCGCGTTCGCGATGAAGAATTTCAGTTGGCCCGGACGTCAGTTCAATATTGGCAAGAGATGATACCGGCAGCACCTGGCCGCGCGAGGTCACCACCGGCAAACTGCCAATACCCTGCGTCGTCGTCACATTACCGGTGCGGCCTTTTAATGTCATGTCGATGCGATCATTGCCCACGGTAACTTCAGCCACACGCATGCCATCATTAAACACATCAATCGATTGTCCTAATTCGCGCACACTTACGCCAGCATCCGCCAGTCGTGAACGATTGGGTGTAACGCGCACTTCAGGCGCTCCGAGCTCCAGCCCGGGGCGGGGCCTGAACTGATGGCCTTGCGCGCGCGGCAGCACGGCAAAGATTTTAGAAGCCGCATTCCCGGCCACCGCCAGGATTGTCTCAAGGTCCGGCCCGGCAATATCGAGTTCAATCTTGCGGCCACCGCCAATACCATGACCAAACAACGACGACTGGCTGACAATGCCAAAGGTGCCGGGCTCACGGAAAATCGGTGCACTGACGATTGCTTTCAATTCCCCGGTGCGGGTTGGATCCTGCGCAATTGCCCCCAAAATAGTGTTGGCCCGGGATGCCACAAAAAAGAACCGTTTGATTTTTGGCGGACCGCCTTCTTCGGCCTGTTCTCCGGTTTCTGTTACCCAGTTTGGTTTCAGTGCGGTTTCTATGCGCTTGGCCATTTCTGTCATGGTTTTGAGGTTGTAACCCGGTGGTGGAATCACAATCCCAAACATCAGGTTTCGGTTGCCATTAGGCAGATATTCAAGCTTGGGCAAATAATTATAGGCAACCAGGCTGGCCGCCCCTGAACATCCCGCAACAACCAGGATTGCCAGCACCTTGCTTTTTACAACAAGACGGGTGAACGCCATCAAAACCCGCATAAAACCATTGGCAAAATGATCAACTCCGGGAATAGACCAGCGTTTGACCGCGTCCCCGGCTCCGGGTTTTGTGCTCAAAAGCAGACGGCTCGACAGGGCGGGTAAAACCGTTATCGACACAATCAGCGAAAGCAGAACAGATACGGAAATAGCAACCGCTATGTCGCGAAACAACTGACCAACTTCAAGCTTCATAATCAAAATGGGAATAAACACCATCACCGTGGTTAGTGCCGATACCAGAACGGCACCCCACACTTGCGACGCTCCCTTAAAGGCTGCATCGCGCGCCGACATGCCGCGCTCACGCATGCGGTAGATATTTTCCAGCACCACAATGGCTGCATCAACCACCATGCCAACGGCAAAGGCCAGACCCGCCAGCGATATCACATTGATCGAACGGCCAAGAACTGCCATCGCCACAAATGATCCGATAACGGATACCGGAATAGCCACGGAAATGATCAGAGTTGCGCGAAACGAGCGCAAAAACAAAATCAGGATGATCGCTGCCAATGCACCCCCAACCCAGATATTTTCCTGCACCAGATCAATCGAGGCGTTGATATAGACGGTCTGGTCGGTTACCTGACGCAATTTAAGGCCAGCGCGCGGTATTGGTCCTTCATTCAACTCTTTAACCGCTGCTTTTATCCCCGCCATGGTCTCAATAACATTGGCCCCGGTTTCGCGTTTGGCGTTGAATGCCATGGCATTTTCGCCCAACACCCGAATGTTGGAAGTGGGATCCTTGTAGGCGAATTTGACCTCGGCAACCTCACCGACCGTCACCCGCGCAAGGCGCGCCGTGGTATCGTCTCTCAAGGAGCGCAGAACCACGTTCTTTATCTGGTTGAGCGTATTCAGGTCACCTTGCGTGCGCACAACATAACGCCGCTTGCCCTCTTCTACATCGCCCGCACTGATCGAGGCATTGGCCCGGCGCAAGGCGGTGGCAATGTCGGCAATGGTCAGGCGATAACGCGCCAGAACGTTTGGTTCGACGACGATTTGAATCTCACGTTCACTGCCGCCAAAAACGGTAACTTCGCTGACGCCGGGAACGCGTTCGATGCGGTCCTGAACCGTGCGTTCAATCAAATCACCATATTCATGAATTGGTCTGGTATTGCCCTTTTGCCGGGTAATGATAAACCAGGCGATGGCAGAACTGTCAGCTCTTGCCAGGCGCAAACTCGGTTCATCAGCTTCTTCAGGGTATCCGGTAACCCGGTCCAGCCGGTTGGAGACCAGCAACAGGGCCTTGTCCATCCGGGTATCGATATCAAATTCCAGCGTTATGCGCGAACGCCCCTGTTCGGAGCGGCTCTCAATCGTGTTGAGACCGCCAATGCCCTTGAGCACTTCTTCCTGCCGATTGGTGATTTCGCGCTCGACCTCCGCTGGTGCCGCACCGGGCCAGATTGTCCGCACCGAAATTACCGGGCGATTGACATCGGGTACCAGCTGGATCGGTATAGTCTGCAAAGCAACGATACCAAACATCACCACCATCAAAACCGCTGATATTACAGCGATAGGGCGTTCAATGGATATTTTGATCAGGTTCATGGGTTTATACCAAAGGTCATTGATAGTGACCCATTTGACCGGATTGATTTTGTCCGCCAGACAGGCGCGGGTTGCGCAGTGGTACTGGTACCATAAGCAGCGCGCAACGCAGCTGGCGGGTAAAATCAACCGGCCGAAGGTGGTTCAAAACCGCCCATCGGCGTCGTTGCAGTGCTTGCCCGATCACCCAGATCGTGCGGCGCACTGCGCCTAGCCGAGTGGAGCGGTTTTGAACCATCAAATGAGTCACTATCAACGACCTTTGGTATTAATTAATTCTGACGGAAGCCCCGCCTCGTAATCTTTCGTTTCCACGCACGACAACTTGCTCACCGCGCTTCAGGCCGGATAGGACTTCAATCCGGCTCCCTGCAGATTCACCCAGTTTAATGACACGCGACTGGGCTTCCTCGTTGGAAACAACAAAGACGATACTCTCGTTTCCGCGCTTTATGATGGCGTCTTTATGAACGGATAATATATCGCGCTGAATGCCAACCGGTATTTGCACGATAACAGACTGAGCATCGGCAAGACGTTCACGATTACGTGAAAAATCCGGCTCAAACCGCACCATACGGGTTCGGGTCAAGGGGTTTTCAGACGGCAGAACAGCGCGAACCCGGGCTTCAAAACTCTGACCGTTGTCGAGTTCAAACGCAACTTTTGCTCCAGGTTCAAGCCCCGCCACACGCGTGGAAGGCACGTCTACCTCAATTTCCAAAGTGCCGTCAGAAATCAGATAAACCACAGGGTCGCCGACGCGCACGTAGGAGCCGGTTTCCGACATTCTTTGTGTTACAACACCGTCATAAGGAGCGGTGATTGATGCTTTGGCAAGATTAATCTGGCTCACCCGCAAGGACGCCTGTCTGGTTGACACCACCGCTTCGCGCCGCGCCACACTGGCGTTTGCGCGGGCAACTTTTTGCACCCAGTCTTCATATTGGGCCTTGGAAAAAGCACCGGACTGCTTCAGATCTTCCTGACGCTTTAATCCCAACTCGGCCAGACGCAAATCCGACAGGTCAAACTCAAGCTGCGCCCGCGCCTGCAAAAGCTCACCTTCCACCACACTCAATTGCGCCGCCAGCGAGGCAGTGTCAAGAATGGCCAGTACCTGGCCTTTTTTAACCCGGTCGCCGACCTCGACTTTCATGTCAACAACGGCCCCGGCAACCTGAGCTGCAACCTGGCCCGCCTGACGCGCCACCAGCCTGCCAATGATGGCAATAGTTTGTGACAACGGCTCCAGCCGCACAGCATCAACGCTCACCAGCGAGGATTTCTTTTGGGGTTTCTTGGCAGTATCTCCGGTTGCAGCTTTGGCACCACCGGTGTTTTGGGCAAAGACTGAAGTTGTCGAGCCTGAACCAACGGCAACAGATGCCAGCAGCGCAATTATCAGAGAGGTTTTGGAACACTTCATGGCAAACAATATCTTTTCAGGAAAAATGATGCCGCAATATGATCTTCAGATTGCGGAATTTCTATGGTCGATTGACAAATTCAAGAAGTGCCAGTCTACTCTTTAAAAACACCTTACCATGAAATACCAATCTCACAATCTTCTTTGGATCACGTATAATCAACAGGCTAAAATATGAATTTCAGCTCTGACAATGTTCGTGGCGCTGTTTTCATGGCCATGTGCATGGCATTTTTCGTATTAAATGACACGGTGATGAAACTGGCCGCTGGCCAGTTTTCGCTGTTTCAGGCGATGTTTTTGCGCGGGCTTGCCGCCACTACCATGATCGGGTTGATGGCCTGGTATCAAAATGCCTTCTCGTATACCATCTCGAAAAAAGACCGGGGCATTCTCATCGTTCGTATTATCGGTGAAGTCGGGGCAACTTTAACCTTTCTCAATGCCCTGTTCAACATGCCCCTGGCCAACGCCACAGCGATATTGCAGGCCCTGCCCCTGGTGGTCACACTGGCAGCTGCCCTGTTTTTGCGTGAAGCCGTCGGGTGGCGACGTTATCTTGCTATCATCATCGGATTTTCTGGCGTTTTGATTATTGTGCGCCCGGGTGCCGAAGGTTTTAATATCTTTTCGGTTTCGGCCATCGCCGCCGTTCTTTTTGTCACCCTGCGCGACCTCGCCACGCGGCAATTGTCCCCCGGCATTCCTTCGGTTCTGGTCACGTTTCTGGCCTCCTCCATAGTTACCTTGACCGGCGCTGTTTTATCTCCGGTTATGGCGTGGAAACCGATCGAGTTCAGCGGGTTGCTTTTGCTGTTTATTGCCGCAGTTTTTATTATCTTCGGCTACCTGTTTTCAGTCATGGCCATGCGTGTGGGAGAGATTGGTTTTGTCTCTCCATTCCGCTATACAATACTGATCTGGGCCATCATCCTGGGCTATATTGTTTTTGGCGATATTCCTGATGTCTGGACAATTTCCGGCACCATTATCATCGTTGCAACCGGCATGTTTACCTTTTACCGCGAGCGCCAGACCTGAATTTCAGTCTCCCGGTCAAATTTGTGAATTGGCATACATTGTATATTCAGATTTCAAGTCCATATTGGGTACAAAGTCCAAAGAACAAGGAGCAATTCACCATGAACCCGCTAAACCCTAAATTCCTGATGTTGCTGCTTGTCTTGATTGCTTTCATGCCAACTCAGGCGATGGCAAAATGCAACATTAATCCCGGTGCCAATATCAACTGGACAAAATGTTACAAAGAACGCCTGATCCTGAAGAACATGGATATGACCAAGTCGGTTTTTGAAGACGCGCGTTTGTCAGGCACAAGTTTCACCAATGCCAAATTAATCAACACCAATTTCGAAAATGCTGAGGTTTTCCGGGTCAGTTTCAAGAATGCCAACCTCACCAATGCCAATCTCAAACGCGCTTATGGTACCAAAGTCAATTTTGAAAAAGCCAATCTTGCCGGCGCCACACTATTCAAATCCGAATTTTCCCGCAGCACATTCAAGCAGTCGAATTTGCAAGGTGTAAATATGGCCAAGGGAGATTTTCTCCGCGCCATCTTTGATGGTGCAAATATGGCAAATGTTGATTTAAGTAAATCCAATATCTCGCGGGCAACTTTTGAAAAAACCAACTTGAAGGGCGTCAATTTAAGTCGCGCCTTCACCTACAAAACCAGACTGTCGGGCACCGACCTCAGCCTCGTCTCCGGTCTGAAGCAGGAGCAGCTGGACATGGCATGCGGAGACGACGACACCATCCTTCCCCCAACCCTTAAACGTCCTGCCCATTGGCCTTGTGGTTCTTAAGAAATACAACTGCCAAAAAATCTTGTAGACTGGTCTTGTCTGTACCTGAACCGGATCATTGCCAGCCATGAGGGACAAAACCAGCAACCAGCCCCACAAATCTACACGCTGGCACGGTCGCATACCAATTACTTCAGCTCTGGTTATTTCCATGGGGCTATTGATACTGGTAACCGTTGGTGTGGTTCTCGGTATCGGTGTATGGACAGCACAAAAAAACACCGTCAATCTTTTAGCCCAAAGCGCTGATCAGGCTGTAAGCGCGGCTTCTGACAAAGTGATTGCCTACCTGAAACCTGCTGAATTTCAGGCTAAATTCATTGCCGACTGGATTTCCCGTGACAACATCAACCCGGTAAACCAGTCGAAATTCGAAAACATACTTATTGCAGCCCTCGCTGCCGCGCCCCAGATAGAAGCCCTGTTATTCATTAATACCGACCTTAAATCCTTCGGTGCCGGTCGCAACAACGACAGGATAGGTGTCAGTAATTTTGACTATTCAACCGATCCCTATATCACCAAAGCGATGAAAAATGTATCCGTTCAGGCCGGTTGGGGGCCACCTATCTGGCGGGAAAGATTTAACAGAACATATCTCAACTACGCCTATCCTGTTGTTGTCAGTGGGAAACTTATCGGCGCCATGGTGGCAGTTGTCTCCACCCGGCAATTATCGGGGTTTGTAAGTCGAAGCAACCTGATCGCCGATGGTCAGCAATTTTTGCTCTACGGTAAAGACCACGTCATGGCTCACTGGTCGCTTGAAAACGGTTTCGCCAACAAATCCGGTGAACACCCCCTGCCCCATCTGTCGCAATTCAGCGACCCGGTATTGTCGGCGATCTGGCAAACAGACGGGCGTTACAACCTTGATCTTCCATTGCCCAAGGGGACCAGGGGGCATATTCTTGATATTTTCAACAAGGAGTATGTTTTCATTTACCAGAACCTGGAAGGTTTTGGCCCTCAACCCATCACTGTTGGAGCCTATTATCTCAGTGCCGATGTAAGCGAGGAATTACAGCGATTATTTTATTCATTGATCGCCGGGCTTCTCGCCCTGGCAATCTCAATATCAATAGCAGTGTTTATCGGTCACCGCATTGCCCATCCGATTGTTCGTTTTTCGTCTGTGGCCAACCGTATCCAAAACCTGGAAATCAAGAAAGTCGGATTTCTTCCCCATAGCATCTTTCGTGAACTGGATGATCAATCAAAATCATTCAATGCCATGTTGAGGGCATTGCACTGGTTTGAGCTTTATGTTCCCAAAAAAATCGTTGCACGCCTCATCAAACAAAACATCCAGGTGGGAGATGACATTTCAAGAACACAGGAAATCACCGTCATGTTCACCGATATTGTCGGTTTTTCCTCGGCTTCAGAAAACATGACCGCCCGCGAAGTTGCCTCCTATGTCAATGAACATTTCACCTTGCTGGCTGAATGCATTGAGGCCGAAGATGGCATTGTCGACAAGTTTATAGGCGATTCGGTCATGGCCTTCTGGGGGGCTCCCGATATTCAAACCGATAGCGCCGAGCGGGCCTGCCGGGCAGCTTTGGCCATTCGAATAAAAATCCATGAAAACAATGCCAGGCGCCAGACAAATGGCAACCCCCCTGTTCACATTCGCATTGGCATTCACACCGGCCCGGCAATTGCAGGCAATATCGGCTCCTCGGGCAGATTGAATTACACAATAATCGGTGACACCGTAAATACCGGGCAACGACTGGAACAGCTGGGCAAAGAGGTCTATCCGCCGGGTACCGAGGTTTCAATCCTAATCAGCCAAAAAACCATGCAAGTGCTGGGGGGTGAATTCCAGTTTGATTCAGCCGGTGAGTACAGGCTCAAAGGCCACAATCGCGCAATAAAAATTTTTAAACTGCTCTAAGAGACGCTACAGAATTCAAAAACCTGACTTATGCACAGGCAAAAGTCAGTACACTTACGACATATTAATAAGAACCCGGCAGAAAATTCAAACTGCAGCCAGAAAACCCGTCCGCGTGCGGTTTTTGCAACACAGTTCGCTTGATAAAACATTAAGATTAAATTAACATAAGTTAACAAAAAGACTCTACCAGAGTCTGAGCAGAGCTATGTTGGGTCAGGGATTGAGGCAGGGGTGGTGTGGTAGCGATGGGTAAATTTAGTGTAATTTTGCGGTCTGGCCTGGTAGCAGGCGTTGTGATGGCTTTGGTTCTGACAGTCTTGTCGCTATCACCAACGTTGGCTTCCAAAGATTCAACCTTTGTCCGCGGCAACAGCTTTTTCACTGCCGGACAAGGCCGTTTCATCCAAAATACGCCTGAAGAAGAAAATCGGTTGCGAGTTTTTCTGGAACAGCGCGGCCTGCCCAAATCTCATAGCGCCCTGGTGCCGGGGATTGTGAAGAACAATAATTCCAACTTTGATAGTTTTAAGAATGGCAAAATCCTTCTTGCCCAGACATCCGCACCGGAGAGCAAAAAGGAAAATGTCGACGAGCTGCTCGATGCCGGTGAAAGTGACGAGCTACTTCTCGAGGCCGAAGGCAGCGAGAAAGATGGCGGCGATGAACTTCTTCTGGACGAAAGCGAAGGAGAGACAAAAAAAGCTGCGTCTGAGCCTGTGCCCAAGAAAAAGAAAAAAGCCGCCAACGCAGATTCCGAACATCTCCAGCTTTATACCGAAAACCGATACCCTTCCGCTAATTCCTGTGCTGCCTGTCATCCCAAGCAGTATAAAGAATGGGCGGTCTCTCAGCACGCCTATGCTCAATTGAGCCCGGTCTATCTTTCTTTAAACAATAAAATCAATGAGCTGGCCAATGGCTCAAACGGCGATTTCTGTTTTCGCTGCCATAGCCCCGTTGGTGCCAATCTTGGCGAAACACCATCCGAATCAAATCTTGACCGCAACCCGACCTCACGTGAAGGCATCACCTGCGTGGTATGTCACCGTATTAACAAAAATTATAATAAGGCCAGTGGTCGAATAGCCCTTAATGAAGGCCCCCTGACTGCTGTCGTGTATGGTCCCAAGGGTAATCAGGAGATGAAGCGAACCCTGTCCAAACCGCAAGAATTCCGGATGGTCACCGACCCCAAGGAAAAAGGTCGACAGGTTCACAAAAAGGCGAAATTATTTTCAACCCTTTCGGACCCGGTTTTCTGTGGCACCTGCCATGATGTAACCCTGTTCAACGGTTTCCGGCTCGAAGAGGCATTCAGTGAGTATCGCACCTCGCCTGCAGCTGCCCGCGGCGTTACCTGTCAGGATTGTCATATGGGTAAAATCCAGGGCAAGGAATCGGGATATGAGTATGGTCCTGCCGCTATCGTAGGCGATGCCCCCACCAAAAACCGCAAGCTCGCCAGCCATCTGTTCTCCGGCCCGGACTATTCCGTCATCCATCCCGGCATTTTCCCGCACAATGTGGAGGCTGCCGAATTTAAAACCTTGCGTGAATGGCTGAAATTCAATGTTACGGCCGGTTGGGGCACCGATAAGTTCGAAGACAATGTATCGGAAGGCTTCAAGTTTCCCAAAACATGGGAATCAATTGATGATCGATATGACGCGAGAGAAATCATTGATAAACAACTGGAATCTCTGGAATTCGCCCGCACGAAACGCCTTGAAGTACTACGCAACGGTTATCTTCTTGGAAAAATTATCACTGAAAGATCAGATACAGGCGGCATCGAATTCCGGGTTCAGGTGAAAAACGGTACCGATGGGCATAATGTTCCCACTGGCTTCACTGGAGAAAGGCTTGTCTGGCTCGACGTCACAGTTAGAGATCGCACCGGCAAGGTAGTCATGCGCTCCG
>CAZJUF010000010.1:0-19683 GCA_964549055.1 uncultured Hyphomicrobiales bacterium
TACCGGCTTCGGTCATGCCATAACGCTCTAAGATACGATGGCCGGTGCGTTGTTCGAATTCGATGTGGGTCTCGGCCAGCAGCGGCGCTGAGCCCGAGATAAACAGGCGCATGTTGGCGCAAAGCTTTTTGGTGAACCTGTCATCGCTCAAAAGTCTTGTGTAAAATGTCGGCACACCCATCATAACCGTTGACGTGGCAAGCCGCTCCAGCACCTTGTCGATCTCAAACTTCGCCATAAAATACATCGGTGAGCCATTGAGCAATGCGCAGTGGCAGGCCACAAACAGCCCGTGAACATGATAGATCGGCAGTGCGTGTAACAGCACGTCACCAGGCACAAACTGCCAGTACTCATGCAATACCCGGGCGTTGGAGATAAGATTGTTGTGGGTCAGCATCGCCCCTTTGGAGCGCCCTGTTGTTCCTGAGGTGTAAATGATTGCGGCCACATCATCTTCATTCACCGCGACAATATCATCACTGCTGTCAGCGCCGCTGGCCAGATCACACGCTGACCCCGCACCTTCGCTATCAAGACACAAAACATGTTTGACGTTATATCTTGAAGCAATTTCTTTTGTACCGGTTTCAGTCTTTGGATCACAGACCACCACATGGGGTTGCGCATCTGAGATGAAGTATTCCAGCTCGGATTGGGTATAGGCAGTGTTGAGGGGGTTATACGTTCCTCCGGCCTGAATGACGCCGAGGTATAAAAACAGGCTTTCGATTGATTTTTCCGCCTGCACGCTCACCCGGTCCTGGCGTTTGAGGCCTAAGTCCTTCAGGGCGGTAGCATATTGACCAATTCGCTTGCGCGCCGCGCCATAGGTGATGATAGAATTATCGGGCAGGATAAGACAAGGCGCATCATCACAAGCAAAACCACCTCGAAGGTGGGCGTAGAGATTGTTATTTGGAGAAAGTGTCATAGTGCCTATTTTAGCAAGCCTGATCAGAGAGAAGAAGCAATTTTTTGCACATCCGCCAGAATAGCCTGTGAAACCGTCACACCATCTTTCAATGCCACTTGTTTTAGCGCTTGCGAACGCGTTCCGGGCAGACGCACCCCTTCTTGAGCATCCACAAGACCAAGCAGTGCCTCGAGCCGGTCAGCAAAAACGCCCTCGTCACGAATACCGTCTGTCGCAAAGGTAATGAGGATTTGCCCGACACCGGGCCTGTCACCTTCAGCCTCAAAGAACGAACTGGCTTCATAACCGAAATTTGCCCCGGTAAGAGCAACGGCCAGGATTTCGAACACCATCGCCAGAGCCGCACCCTTGGCATCACCAATCGGCAACATCGTACCCTTCAGGGCAAGGTGGGGGTCGGTTGTCGGTTCTCCATCGGGGCCAAGCGCCCAGCCTTCTGGAATAGCCTCACCGTTTTTGGCAGCAACCATTATTTTGCCGCGTGCCACTTTGGTCAAAGACAAATCCACCACCAGTGGAGATGCATGTTTACGCGGGGCAGCAAAGGCCAGCGGATTAGTGCCATAGACCGGAGTGGTCGAACCCCACGGCGCAATGGCCTGGGGCGAGTTGCCAAACATCATGGCAATAACGCCTTGCTGCGCCAGTCTTTCCACATGATAGCCAGCCTGGCCCGAATGATGGGAGTGACTGATGCCGGCAGCACTTAAACCATGTTCGCAGGCCAGAGCGGGCAGGGTTTCAATTGCCAGATCAATAGCGGGATAGGCAAACCCGTGGTTGGCATCAATGTGCACTGTTGCAGTTTTCACGGCCGTCAATGTCGGTGTTGCGTGACCATCCACTTTGCCGCTGAGGGCTTGAGCCGAATAACTCGCCACGCGGGAAATACCGTGACCTTTTTGTCCAGCACATTCAGCCGCCACCAAAGCTCTGGCAACGCTGGCAGCAGTTTCATCGCTTGTGTTACTGGCAACAAGGGCCCGGCGAACAAGGCTTTCAAGTTCGCCGGGGTTAAGGGTAATTGTTTCGCTCATGCGCTGCGATACAGTTTGGTCATGACAAATTCTTTATGACCAAGCGCTTCAGCCGCCGTGCTGCGGCCGTTGGCGGTGCGGGCAATCATCTCAATCAGATTGTCGCCAGCACTATCAATGGTCAGATCGCGACGCAAAATTCCCGATACATCCACATCAATATGTTCCGACATGGTGCGGACGGTACGCGGATTGGCCGAGATTTTAATCACCGGAATAATTGGGTTGCCGATAATATTGCCCTGACCGGTGGGAAACGTGTGCACCACATAACCGGCAGCTGCCATCAAGGTCACACATTCAGCCGCGGCTGACGATGTGTCCATATAGTAAAGCCCGGCACCTTTGGCGGGTTCTTCTGCTGGTCCAAGCACATCGATATAAGTAGACGTACGGCCGATTTTCTCGAGATTGCCAAGCGCCTTTTCCTCAATCGTTGTCAGGCCGCCTTCGATGTTGCCTTTGGTCGGCTGGCTGTCGGAGAGATCATCAACCTTAAACGGCTCAATCACATCATCCATATAGGCCTGCCAGGTCGCCATGAATTTTTTACCAATCTCAGGTGTGGCAGCGCGTGCCTCACATAAGTGTTCGCCACCGGTAATTTCTGACGTTTCACCAAAGCAGCCATAAATGCCGCGCGGCAGTAATTTGTCATACATATTACCAACGGTGGGGCATGATCCCAGACCGGTAGTGGTATCGGATTCACCGCATTTGGTTGAAATCCAAAGGTCTTCAATCGGGCATTCTTCGCGCTGTAGCTCTGTTGCCCAGTGAACGAATTCCTTGGCCTTGCGACCGGCTGTAGCAATAGTGTTCAAATCACCATTTTGCTCAATCCAGAAGCCTTCGACCGGCTTGCCGGTTTTGGCAATGCCATCAACGATTTTCTTGGTCCACTCAGGTTCAATACCAATAACGATGCAGGCAGCCACATTAGGGTTGGCGCCAGTACCAATCATGGTGCGGAAATGCAAATCAAGATCTTCGCCAAACTGCAAACGTCCATAGGAATGGGGCAGGGCGATGGTGCCTTTGATATTGTTGGCAACCGCTTCACACGCGGCATTGGAAATATCATCCACCGGCAAAATTACCACATGGTTGCGAACACCCACACGGCCGTTTTCACGCCGGTAGCCAAAAATTGTCTGATTACTCATGAGTGTCTCCTACCAGCGTTTGGTTTTAATGTTATGGACGTGGGCGTGTTCGCCCTTGGCAATATCAGCCACTGCTTTGCCAATGTCCTGGCCATATTTGATGATGGTGTCGCCATTGGCGATATCCATCAGGGCCACTTTGTGACCAATAGGAATGTCGTGTTTGGTGCTTAAGGTGAAGGTGGTGTCATCTTCGGTAATCAGGCCCAGCATTTCGGTGCCGGCCTTCAAACCTTCAATAACCACAACACCGACGGAATCTTTTGGACTGTGCACAAGAAAATGCGGTTCGGCCATGAATTGTCTCCCGGTAAATTGTTGATTGTCACGCTGGAACGAAAAAAATGTAAACGTTTCCAACGTTCAGGTTTTTTTTTAATATCACCCGTGCTGGTCTAAAGATGTTTGAGCTGAGCGTCAAGGGTTGCACCAATCAAAAACGGCTGCCCGGAATGGGCAGCCGTCAATTCGCAGTAAAATTGTACCGGTTGGATTTAGCGCAGAACAACCACGCGTGTACCGACTTTTACGCGCTCGTAAAGATCCTCAACATCCTTGTTATGCAAGCGAATACAGCCACTTGAAACCGCGCCACCGATTGTCCTGCCTTCGTTGGTGCCATGGATGCGATATAGTGTTGTGCCAAGATAGAGCGCACGTGCACCTAACGGATTTGTGATACCACCCTTCATGGTAATCGGCAGTCCGGGTATGCGTTTGCGCATACTGGCGGTCGGTGTCCAGCTGGGCCATTTCGCTTTGCGTGAAATTTTCATGGAGCCACCCCATTCAAATCCCGGCCGCGCTGAACCGATACCATAGCGCATCGCCTTGCCGTCTGTTTCGACCAGATAAAGATACTTGGCTTTTGTATCAACAATTACAGATCCAGGTCTGTACTTGCTGGAATAGCTGACCCGCGAGCGTGCCGTTGTTGGTGTGTAAAGGCCGCGGGAGTGCGATGCATTCGCGCTGCCGCCGGTTATATCACTGAATATATCACTGTCATCAACACCGGCAAAAGCAGCGCTGGCAAAACCTGTTACCATGCAACCGGCAAGTAGAATTCTTTTAAACATCTTTGACCCCCAATGTTCTGACTTCGAAATTCATCGAAATTAAGCCAGCCGACCCAAACACCCGATGAATATGTTAAATACTGAATTTTCGCCGTTATAATACAGGTTCAAAGGTGTTTTTCTGGTAAATTTTTGATCAGGGGCGATATTTGTGGAAAGGTCATAATCAATGGAAAATACAGCCACGTATAGCTCCCGAAAAAACAGGGAAAAACCGGCTCTTTTCAGTATGAAAACTTACCGGATGACACTGTTGATTTTGGTGTCCATGACGATGCCGGTAGTGGGCAGGCAAGCCTTGCCACAGGTGTCGACGAATCAAACCTATGTCGAACAGTTACTATCTCCAGCATCACTAAACGTCAGCGATGCTTCATCGGTAATGTCTTACATCCTGAACTCTCTCCTTGATGAAGTTGTGGTCTACCCAACCGAAAATTACTATTATTTCAGTTTTTACCAGGGTGGTTTGAAATACACCGGAAACCTCAGGCTGGATGCATCCGATCGCAATAGCGGTAAAATTCACATTTCCTATTTCCGCGCCAATACCGAATGGGGCGACACTCAAACAGGGATATCAAAAACATTCTCTCAAAAAGATGGATTAGCGATTGTACCTGTGGGTCGGCTCAGGTACCGGGTTACATTTCGCGGCCGCAGCGTGTTGTTTAAATTAAACGATTTATCCAGGGTCCAGCCGCCAACAGAAATCCTGGCCGCTGGAGAGGAATACATCGGGCCGGTTTTTGATGAATCCGCCACACAATTCTTTTTGATTTACAAGAAAGCAACTAAGGGATTTCTTTATGTTCTCAATGAAATAAATAAAAACCCTGATGTTTTAGTCTCAATAAAAACGCATCCACGCCTGCGTCTGGCCCAACGCACCGGATTTGTGTTTTATCAGGATCATTTTACGGACCGGCTTATTCTGGTCGGCGTATTCGAACGCAATGTTGTTTTGAATAATTATTTCGACGGGCCCTTCGACCAGCTGCCGGATAATTTTATCAACGGCGACAGCTTAAAGGCTGCGTTCATTGATCAAAACCCCGAGCGGGCAGGCACCATTGACCGGTTTGGCAAGTTGCTGGGTAGCAACAATCGTATCTCTATATCGCCCTATCTGAACTATCTGTCGCTGGATGAACTATACGGATTTGATGAATGCGCGCAGAAATACCGGGCATTACCGGAGAAATATTATACCTGTTTTGACGCCGGAAATTTAAGTAACGAATAATCATTGTCAGTCTTTTTGAACCGCTTCCAGCAATCGTTGCATAAAGGCTTCACACTTGGCGATCTGCTCGATGTCGATAAATTCGTCGGGCGTATGTGCTTGGGCAATGTAGCCGGGGCCACAGACAATTGTTTCAATACCCCCATCGAGCTGAAACAATCCACCTTCAGTACCAAAATCCACCTTGCCGTGGGTGTTGCGCTGGCACAGGCCTTTGCCAAAGCTGACAATATCAGCGTCGGGCGAGGTATTCAGACCGGGGTAGGCCAGGGTCTCAATAATTTCAATCCTGGCATCAGGCGCACTTTTCCGCATTTCGGCTTCAAGCGTATTTTTGGCAAACTCCTGTATCGGCGCCAGAAGGTCGGCAGGATTTTGATCGGGTAAAAATCTGAATTCGAATGTAAAATCACAGGTTTCAGGAACAATGTTTTGCGCAACGCCACCTTGAATAAGACTGGTAAGACAGGTGGTGTGGCTGATGTTGAACATGTCATCAAACGGGCCGTCGCTGGCAAACTTCGCGTTCATGTCGGCAATAAAGGCAATCAGCCGGGCCGCGTTTTCAATGGCGTTGACCCCTTCAGGCGCGCGGCTGGTGTGGGCAGGCTTGCCCTTGACCTTGACCCGATAAGCGCGCTTGCCTTTGTGACTTATGACCACTTCCATACCGGTCGGCTCACCAACCAGACACATTGCCGGTTTGTTTCCCTTTTTGTTGAGCGCATCAATCAATCCGCGCACACCGAGGCAGCCAACTTCTTCATCATAAGAAAAAGCAATGTGCACAGGCGTGCCAAGTTCTTGCGCCTTAAACAGCGGTACATAGCTGAGAACCACGCCCAAAAAGCTTTTCATGTCCGAGGTGCCACGGCCAATCAATCGACCGTCTTTTTCCACCACATCGAAAGGATCGCTGGTCCAGTTCTGGCCATCAACCGGAACCACATCCGTGTGCCCGGACAGGATAATACCACCGGCAACATCTGGTCCAATGGTGGCATACAGATTGGCCTTGGTGCCCTCTTCATTGTAGTGCAGCTCGCTGGCCACGCCATGGCTGTCAAGATAGTCCGTAACATAGCTCACCAGTTTCAGGTTGCTGTCTCTGCTGGTGGTGTCAAAGGCGATAAGGTCGTCAATAATGTTGCGACTGATAATATGAGATGTGGTCAACGGTGCTTCCTGTTGCGCTTTTTATGGAGGGAGTGTTTATTGAATATCGATTATACACTCGACTCTAAAACAATACATGAAAACATGAAAGTTGGGAAATAATGCCTGCGATAAAACGAATTGCCATCATCGGACTTGCTCTTGAAAGCAACAGGTTTGCACCGCCAACCACCGCCCAGGATTTTTACCAGTCCTGTTATCTCGAAGGCGATGATATTTTAACCGAAGCACAAAAAGACGCCCCCGCCATGCCGCAGGAAGTACCTGCCTTTATTGATGAAATGAACGCGTTGGGAGAGTGGCAACCGGTGCCGGTGATTGTCACTGCAACCTCACCGGGAGGGCCGGCCGATCAAATGTTCTTCGCCCGGTTTTTAAGCCATACGCTGGAGCGCTTGAGAGGCGCACGCGGGCTTTCAGGTGTTTATATATGCAGCCATGGTGCCATGACAGCCACCGGCGACCATGATCCTGACGGCACGTTATACCTTGAGGTGAGGGCGCTGCTTGGCCCTGATGTGCCTATTGTAGCGACCATAGATCTGCACGCCAATATCTCTGAAATCATGGTTGAAAACGCCGATGCAATAATACCTTACCGCACCAATCCCCATGTTGATCAGGCACCGTGTGCACGCGAAGGTGCGCAATTACTATGGCGGTTGATGGACAGCGGCGAAAAACTCGACAGCGCCTGTGTCAGGTTACCCATTGTTGCCCCGACAATCAGCCTGTTGACCAATGATGGCGGTATTTTTGCCCAACTGGTGGAAAACAGTAAGGCCGCACAAACCAAAGACGTTCCCGCGGTATGCGTTGCCGGTGGTTTTGCCTTTTCCGACACCAGTTACAATGGCATTACAATTTCTGCGTTTGGCGATCTGAGCAAGGCTAAACGGATTATCCACGATCTCGCCCAATGGACCTGGGACAATCGGACCGGGTTTAAAAAAGAACTGACCTCGGTTGAGCGCGCAATTGAATTGGCGACAAGTGAGGGGCCAAATGTTCTGCTCGGCGATATGGGGGATAATCCCGGTGGCGGCGGGC
The DNA here is from genome assembly GCA_964549055.1 of uncultured Hyphomicrobiales bacterium. Taxonomy (GTDB): domain Bacteria; phylum Pseudomonadota; class Alphaproteobacteria; order Rhizobiales; family JAJFHR01; genus JAJFHR01. Next base: position 7,692 of record CAZJUF010000010.1, read on the forward strand.
GTGGCAATACCACAGAAATCCTCGAGGCATTATTGGCAGCGGACGCGAAAAAAGTTCTGTTTGGATTGTTTATTGATGCCGATCTGGCCCAACAATGCCACGCGCAGGGCGAGGGGGCGGAATTTGAGGCTGTCTTTAATCGTCAATGCGACGATGTAAACGCCAATCGATTGTCCCTCGACGTCAAAGTGCTGAAACTGTCGGACGGGCTGGTTGAGGGCAGGCGCGGGCTTTATGCCGGGCGCACTGTAAAACTCGGGCCATCAGCAGCACTTTGCGTCAACGGCATCCACATGGTTGTCATCAGCTATCGTACACAGTGCGCTGATCCCGGATTTTTTGAACACTTCGGGTTTGATATCGCCTCTTACAAAGCCGTGGTGGTGAAGTCGCGCGGTCATTTCAGAGCGGGATTTGACGAGTTTTTTACCGACGGGCAAATCTATGAAGTTGATGCCGACGGTCTGACCACGCCGGTGTTTTCCCGGTTGCAATTCAACAACCTGCCCCGACCGGTTTATCCGATGGATGAAAATACGGAATGGCAGGAAAAAGCATAAACTGTGAAGCAAGTCACTAACGCTTTGCGCTGCTGCTCAATTAATGCAAAAATGCTTGAGCGAACGACATAATGGGGGAAATTCCGAGGCGTGTCGCAATAATAAACTGTAGTACGAAATTTAGGGAGGACTAAATGTTTAAGCAGAAATTGCTGATTGGTTTGGCACTTGCTGTTTCTCTGGTTTTTGCCGGAACAGCCTATGCGCAGACACTGAAAATCGGGCTTAAAAGCGAACCCAGCTCGATGGACCCGCATTACCACAATTTAACCCCCAACAATATGATGGCACTCTATGTGTTTGACCGGCTCATATTGCAGGATGCAAAACAGAATCTCAAACCCGGTCTCGCTGTGTCATGGAAAAACGTCGATGACCTGACCTGGGAATTCAAGCTGCGCAGTGGTGTCAAATGGCATGATGGCTCTGATTTTTCAGCCGATGATGTCGCCTTTACCATCGGCCGCGCTCCCAATGTGCCCAACAGCCCTTCATCGCTTGGCCGCTATATCAAGCAGGTCACTGGCGTTGAAATTGTCGATGCTTTAACAATCCGCATGAAGACAGCAAAACCGTTCCCCCTGATGCCAACCTACATGAGCACATTTGGCATCATTTCCAAAAAAACCGGAAGCGGTGCAACCACAGCTGATTATAATTCCGGCAAGGCCATGAATGGTACCGGACCTTTCAAGTTCGTTGAATGGGTTCCCGGTGACCGCATTGTTTACAAGCGCAATGAAAACTACTGGGGTAACAAGCCTGAGTGGAGCGATATCATCGTCAAGCCATTGTCGAACAATTCATCGCGCGTTGCAGCGCTTCTCGCCGGCGACGTCGACATGATTGACTTTGTGCCGACTGCCGACATTGAAACCCTGAAGAAAAACGACAAAGTGTCAATTTCCCAGACGGTTTCAAACCGCGTCATCTACCTGCACATTGACACAGCACGCGACAATTCTCCCTTTGTTACCGATGTCAACGGCAAACCGATGGACAAAAACCCGTTGAAGGATTTGCGCGTACGCAAAGCCATTTCCATGGCCATCAACCGTAAAGGCATTGTGGAAAAAGTGATGGAAGGTGTCGCCATTCCTGCCGGGCAACTGCTGCCGGATGGTTTCTTTGCCATCAGCCCCAACCTTAAAGTTGAACCTTATGATACAGAAGGCGCCAAAGCCCTGCTGAAAGAAGCTGGCTGGGGTGATGGCTTTGGCCTCACCATTCACGGACCCAACAACCGCTATGTTAATGATGCCAAGATTGTTCAGGCAATTGCCCAGATGTTAACCCGTATCGGCATCAAGACCAAAGTTGACACCATGCCCAAGAATGTCTTCTTTCCGCGTGGCTCAAAACTTGAGTTCTCGCTTATGCTGGTCGGCTGGGGAGCAGGCTCGGGCGAGCCGTCTTCGCCTCTGGGGTCTTTGCTGCACACCTATGACAAGTCCAAAGGCTTTGGCTCATCGAACCGCGGTCGTTTCTCCAATGCCGAACTGGATGCAGCACTTGAAGAAGCGCTGGCAACAGTTGACCGTAAAAAGCACGGTGATCTGCTCATCAAGGCAACCGAAATCGGCATCAACAACCTCGGTATCATTCCGCTGCATTTCCAGGTCAATACCTGGGCCACGCGCAAAGGTCTGACGTACGATGCCCGTACCGATGAGCAAACGCTTGCCGTTGGTGTGAAAACCGCCAACTAGGCATTTGTAGCAAGTGGGGCGAACTTTAACCGGTTCGCCCTTCGCATCTTCCCACCCGTCATCTCGCACTCCTTCAGGTCCCGGCTCAAGGCCGGGACGGCGTGGAGAATGAGAAATGGGGGAGGTGTTAAAAAGGACGAGGGTTTATTACCCGCACCGTCCCGGCCTTAAGCCGGGGCCTGTTGCATGCCAATAGGGGAAAGAGGTCGGTTTGGTTGCTTTTTTGATCAGGCGGTTGATGCAGAGCGGTCTCGTTTTGCTGGTGATGTCACTGCTGGTTTTCGTTGGTGTTTTTGCCATCGGCAACCCGGTCGACATACTGATAAATCCTGATGCGGACCAAGCTGAAATCGAGCGGGCGATCAAAGCCCTTGGTCTTGATAAACCAATGTGGGAGCAATACTGGATTTTCCTTGTCAACGCTCTGCAAGGTGATCTTGGCCGCTCGTTTGTCTTTAACATCCCCGCCCTGCAACTGATCTGGCAACGCATGCCCGCAACACTGGAGCTGGCAGCATTTGCCATGTTCCTGGCAATCTTCATGGGGTTGCCCTTAGGCATGATTGCCGGTCTTAAACCGGACAGCTGGATCGGGCGCACCATCATGACAGGGTCCATCCTCGGCTTCAGTCTGCCGACGTTCTGGGTCGGTTTGATGATGATATTGCTGTTTGCAGTCTACCTCGGCTGGCTGCCCGCTTCCGGTCGCGGCGAGACCGTCGATCTGTTTGGCGTACCCGTCAGCTTTCTTACCCTGAATGGCCTGTCGCATCTTTTGTTACCGGCGATAAATCTGGCTTTGTTCAAACTGTCACTGACAATTCGTCTGGCCCGCGCCGGCACGCGCGAAGCCATGTTGATGGATTATGTAAAATTCGCCAAGGCCAAAGGTCTGTCAAACGCCCGCGTCGTTCTGGTGCATGTATTCAAAAACATCATGATACCAGTGGTAACAGTGCTCGGTCTTGAGCTGGGCAACGTCATCGCCTTTTCCGTTGTCACCGAAACAATATTTGCCTGGCCCGGCATGGGCAAACTGATCATTGATTCGATCAATGTTCTCGATCGCCCGGTTATTGTCGCCTACCTGTTAATGACAGTTGCCATGTTCATTGTCATTAATCTGGTGGTTGATGTGATTTATTCCCTGCTCGATCCGCGCGTCAGGCTGGGAGACCTCAAATCATGACAGTAAGTGTCGAGGTCATCAAAGAAGAAACCCTGCTTCACCGGTTTGCCTCTGACTTTGCCGCAAGCAAAGTTGCCGTTGCCGGTCTGTGCACGATCGTGGTGATTATCCTCATTGCCATCTTCGCCCCGCTGTTGTCGGCCCAGAACCCGTATGATCTGGGACAACTGGATATTATGGATGGCCGCCTGCCGCCGGGAGAGGTTGGCGGCGCGGGCTTTACCTTCTGGCTCGGGTCCGACGATCAGGGCCGCGACATGTTGAGCGGTATTTTCTATGGTCTCAGGACGTCTCTGGGTGTTGGTGCCATGAGCGCATTCATCGCGCTGTTTATTGGCAGCTCTTTCGGCCTGCTCGCGGCATATTTTGGCGGTCGCGTCGACAGTATCATCATGCGCATTGTCGATATTCAACTGTCGTTTCCAGCCGTGCTCGTAGCGTTAGTGTTGCTGGCCATTTTAGGCAAGGGCGTGGACAAAATCATCATCGCCCTGGTCGCGGTGCAATGGGCGTATTATGCCCGCACCGTGCGTGGCACGGCACTGGTCGAGCGTTCCAAGGAATATATGGAGGCTGCACGTTGTCTCGCCTTGAGCCATCGGCGCATTGTTTTCCGCCATCTTCTGCCCAACTGCATGCCGCCGTTGATAGTGGTGGTGACGGTGCAGGTGGCCCACGCCATATCTTTGGAGGCAACCCTGTCCTTTCTGGGGTTAGGTTTGCCGGTGACCGAGCCGTCTTTAGGCCTGCTGATTGCCAATGGTTTTGAATATATGTTGAGCGGCAAATACTGGATCAGCTTTTTTCCTGGCCTCGCCCTGCTGGTCACCATTGTCTCCATCAATCTGGTTGGAGATCAATTGCGTGACGTCATGAACCCGCGATTGCAGAAATAAGGATGATGAGGTGAGCCAATCCGAATTAACCCTGCAGGTTGAAGACCTCCAGACTTATTTTTTCACCCGCGAAGGGGCGGTCAAAGCTGTCGATGGCATTAGCTTTGATGTTAAAAAAGGCGAGATCATCGGGCTGGTGGGGGAAAGCGGGTCTGGCAAATCCGTCACCGGGTTTTCGATCATGGGCCTGATTGACCCACCGGGCAGGATTGCCGGTGGCCGCATATTGTTCAACGGCACGGATCTGGTCAAATTGCCGGAAGCTGAAATGCGCGATATTCGGGGTAAAAAAATAGCCCTGATTTTCCAGGACCCGATGATGACGCTGAACCCGGTGTTGCGCATCGATACGCAAATGACCGAAGCTATTCTGGCGCATGAAAAAATCAGTAAAGAAGAAGCCCGCCAACGGGCGCGCGATGCGCTTGGCCAGGTCGGTATTTCATCGCCCGATCAACGTTTAAAATCCTATCCGCACCAGTTTTCCGGTGGCATGCGCCAGCGCGTCGCCATTGCCATCGCCTTGTTGAACAAACCCGACCTGATTATCGCCGATGAACCAACAACCGCCCTTGACGTAACCATCCAGGCGCAAATCCTGTTTGAAGCACAAAAACTGTGTCGCGAAACCGGGACCGCGATGATCTGGATCACCCACGACTTAACAGTTGTTGCCGGACTGGCCAGCCGTATCTGCGTTATGTATGCAGGCCGGATTGTTGAAAAAGGTGGCATCGATGAAGTGCTCGATGACCCGCGCCACCCCTACACCTACGGGCTCATCGGCTCCGTACCCAGCCGCAACAAGCGCGGGGTGCCGCTCTACCAGATACCCGGCATGACGCCATCGCTGCTGAAACTGGCACCGGGTTGTGCTTTTCGTGAAAGGTGCGAGCGTGCCACGGATGCGTGTCTTGTTATGCCCGAGCCGCAACAGCCACAACCGGGCCGTGAAGTGCGGTGTTTTCATCCTCACAGGGGGGGGGAATGATGGTCAAAACCTCCTCGACACCACCTATTCTTGAGCTGCGTAATATCTCCAAAAGGTTCGTCAAAAACCTTGATTTCGCCGGTCGCCTGGCCGAGCGCCTGGGCGCTGATATTCATGAAGAAACCGTCCATGCCGTAGATAACGTCTCCCTGAAAATCGAAGAAGGCCAGGTTGTCGGTCTCGCTGGCGAAAGCGGGTGCGGCAAGTCAACGCTGGGGCGCATCATCGCCGGTATTCTCGATGCAACCGAAGGTCAGGTGTTTTATCGCGGTGAAGACGTAGCTTTAATGGCACCGGAACAGGCACAACAAACCGCTCTTAAAATTCAGATGATCTTTCAGGACCCTTTTGCGTCGCTTAATCCAAGAATGCGCGTTGAAGACATCATCGGTGAAGCACCGGTGGTCCACGGTATTATTTCGAAAAATGAACGTGACGATTACCTTGACGATATCATGATCAAATGTGGTCTCGATCCCAGCTTCAAGCGCCGCTACCCGCACCAGTTTTCCGGTGGCCAGCGCCAGCGCATCGGTATTGCGCGTGCTTTGGCGGTCAAGCCTGAGTTTATCGTGTGTGACGAATCAGTAGCCGCTCTGGATGTCTCCATTCAGGCGCAGGTGTTAAATCTGTTTATGGAGCTGCGTCAGGAATTCCAACTCACCTATCTTTTTATCAGCCATGATCTTGGCGTTATTGAACACATCAGCGATCACATTGCCATCATGTATCTCGGTCGTATTGTCGAAACAGCCCCCACCGAAGCCTTGTTCGAAAACCCCGTCCATCCTTACACCGATGCCTTGTTGCGCGAAGTGCCCCGGCTGGAAAACCGCCACGCCACCTTCGCCCCCATCAAAGGCGAAGTACCATCGCCAATAAATCCGCCATCGGGCTGCCACTTCCACCCCCGCTGCCCCCAGGCCTTCGAGCCATGCGCCAAATCCGCACCGGCACTTGAGACCACAGGGCAGGGGCGATCAGTAGCCTGTTTTTTGCATGAAACTGATCGTTGACCCCGGTGTCGTCACTCTCGGGTTGCCAATTCTGCCGAAGCCGGGCAGTTTGATCGCGGGATTGAGAAAATCTATTCCCGCTACCAGTCCCAGGATGTTTATTTCAAACCCCTCAACCGCCGCCAGACTGATGCCCGCATAGCCCCCAAACGATACCTGCCAGCCGGTGTTGCTCGGCGTTGGTGAGAGCCAGGTGTCATACCCGATAAAGTCTTTTCCCATGGCGGTGGGGGGCAGGGTGGTTTGCAGTTCGGGTACACTTCTAATCACATGAGCGATAAAGGAATTTGAGTTGGGGCCGGGCCACAATCGATAGCTGCCGTATTCAAAGTACGGATAATTACGGATTGCGTTTTCTATTTTGGGAATCAGTGCCTGAGCTTGTGGGCCGGAGACTTCAAACTGCAATTCGGGCTTTGATGAATACCAGTAACCGTCAGCAGGATAATTATCCTGCCGCACTGGAGAGCCCCAGCCCACCACTTCAAAGCGATGGTATCGCGCTTCCGAACGGCGTTTCAGCACCAGCCAGGTATGAACTGCGAATATTCCTTTCCAGCGCCCGGTGCGTGCCGAGAAAATCTTCACAGTGGCCTCGGTGCTTTGCATGGCATCGGGCAGGATACCGGCGCTCGACCAGTCAGCCACACTCCAGTTGTCGGGCCATGGATTTTGCGAATAGACCACAGCGTAAACAGCCAGCGGGCTCAGGAAAAAAATCACGAAACCCAAAATCAATCGGCGTATCAGTTTTTTCATTTTTATCAGGAGGACCAGGATTGAGTTTTACAGGAAACGACAGTGTCTCATAAATGTGGCGCAAAAAGTGTGTTCAGTTAAAATTAATACTTAAAGTTTAAAAAATAAAAACACCACCTTAGCGTGTAGCAAATTATTTTATGGAATTGTCACCGCCTGATGAATACAACCGAGCAGAATAAAACACCTCCATCAAAGGGCATGAAACAGGTTTTCCTGTCCTGGTCGTCTGCGAATAATTTGCCATATATTCTACTGGCCCTAATTTTCGCAGGCGTGCTCAGTAGCGGCTATTATTATACATCGAGCTATAAATTCAGCCAGAGAATTAGTGAAAACAAAAAAACACTCCTCGAACTTGTCACGGCATTTGTTACGACGTATTCGCAGCAAAGAACATTGGACAATCAACAGCATCTGCCCATGCCAGATGTATTCAGGAAATCATCTCTGACACTTTTTGATAAAGTAAATTCTGTCGATTATGGCATCCGCATCAAAATTTTCAGCCTGGCTGGATCAGCGGTAAACCCCAATCCACCTGATGAGCAGATTACCAGTATTATTACCCGAATGTCGAAGGAACGATCCCCCGAAATCTGGAGTGGGTATGTTGGTGGATTCGGTAAAGAGATATTGCGAACCATCAAACCGGTGCTGGCGTCCGATAAAAGCGGCACAACCCGCCCGGTGACGAGGGCGTATGTTATTGATGTGCCAACCAGCAATTTTTTTAAAAAATTACGTCTCGAAGCCGGAGCTTTGGCCCTTGTCGCGTTCCTGTTTTTGTGGGGCAGCATTGCTTACTTCATGCAGCAACACGCGCGCATCGCGTCAGTTAGAGCAGAAAACCTGCGCGGAAGTGAACGAAGGTCCATGCTTTCAGAGGCGAAAAAACAGGCGGAAAATGAGACCGCAAAACTCTCTGCCCAGGTTCGCAAAGCCTACGAAGACCTGCGACAGGCATTGACCAAGGAAAGAGAACTCAACGCCCTCCAGCGCCAGTTTATCTCCATGGCAAGTCATGAATTTCGCACGCCCCTGGCCATTATTGACGGAGCCGCCCAGCGCCTGGAACGCCGTGCTGAAAAATTTGACAATTCTGTCGAAATTACCAAACGCGCCGTAAAAATAAGAGGTGCTGTTGAACGCATGACCAGAGTGATGGAAAGCACTTTGACGGCGGCAAGTCTGGATATTGGCAGGCTTTCTATAAATGTCGAATCGTGTGATATGGCCCAGCAGTTAGATGAGGCATGTCAGCGCCAGATGGAGCTGACCAGCTCGCACAATATTTCCTGCGATGTTTCCGACCTGCCGGCAACAATCCAGGCCGACCCCGGATCTTTGGAACAGATATTCTCCAATCTCCTGTCAAATGCCGTCAAATATTCACCCAACGCACCGCAAATCGATGTGCGGGCCTACACCGAAGGCGACGAGGTGGTGCTGAGTGTCTGTGATTGTGGGCTTGGTATTGACGAAGAAGATTTACCACGCGTGTTTGAACGATTTTTCCGAGCCCGAACCGCAACCGGCATAGCGGGGTCCGGTATCGGTCTCAATCTGATTAAGATCCTGATTGAGTTGCATGATGGATCGATAACCCTGGAAAGCACCATTAACAAAGGAAGTACCTTCACTGTACGCCTGCCTATAGACGGGCCTGAAGAAATTGCTGCTAAAAGCGATGAGGCCGCTTGAAAATTTGGATCGTCCAAAATATCTACATTTTATAGTAACCATTTTGAATGTAGTTTGAATTCAGCGCTCACAAAGGAGCAGATAATATGCCAACCATTCTGTGTATTGAAGATGAACTTTTGGTTCGGGAAGACATTGTTGAAGAACTGGAAGATTCCGGTTACGATGTTCTGGTAGCCGATGATGGTGCCAAAGGGCTGGAAATGATCCTTGGACACAAACCAGATCTCGTTATATGCGACATTACAATGCCGCATATGGATGGTTTTCAGCTGCTGGAAGAAATCCGCGGTAAATACAAATTGATGGCAGATATGCCGTTCATTTTTCTCTCCGCCCTGGCAGATGAAGAACACGTGATAGACGGTTTGAAAGAGGGTGCGGACAACTATCTTACCAAGCCGGTTGATTTTGACATGCTCAAAGCCACGGTTGAATCCTCTTTACGGCAAATTGCCCGCATCAAATACAAAAACGAAGACATCTGCGTTCTTGATATTTGAGACGTGCTCTAAAGCCCGTTCGACTAAAATTGGTAAGAAAAAACGTCCTACTCCGTCATCCTCGGGCTTGACCCGGGGATCCATTCCTCAATTTTCTCGGCCACAAGACAGTATCGTGGTTTTCGAAAGCTCAACGCTATGGATCCTCGGGACAAGCCCGAGGATGACGGATTGGGTGGTTGTGATAAAACGCGATACGCATCAGATTAAACCCATGCCACGAAAACTGGCGTGGCCCTGTTTGCCGACAATGATGTGGTCGTGAATTTTTATGTTCAGTTTTTCAGCCGCTTCGATAATTTTCTGCGTCATAATTATATCGGGTTGTGACGGTGTTGGATCGCCCGAGGGGTGATTGTGCACGAGAATGATGCTGGAAGCAGCTAATTCGAGCGCGCGTTTGACCACTTCGCGGGTATAGACCGGGGTGTGATCGACAGTGCCTTCTTGTTGAACCTCATCAGCAATCAGTATATTTTTCTTGTCCAGAAACAATATCCTGAACTGCTCTTTTTCATTAAATGCCATGCTGGCCCGGCAGTAATCAATCAACAATGACCACGACGACAGGGCCGGGCGCTGCATGATTTCTCCTTGAGAAAGACGCAAAGCTGCCGCGTGTACCAGTTTAATCTCGGTGACGACATTTTCCCCAATGCCTTTGATTTCCTTCAGCCTTTCGGGATTAGCGGAAATCACCTCGGCAAAGCTGCCAAAGCGTTCGATCAATGATTTTGCCAATGGCTTGGTATCCCGCCTGGGCAGGGCGCGGAACAATATCAGTTCCAGCAACTCGTAATCGGGAAGGGCATCGCTGCCGCCTTTACGGAACCGCTCACGCAAGCGCTCGCGGTGGCCACTGTAATGCGGTTTCGTGGTTGTGTTATCTGGCCCGCAATCGTTCATTGTACAAACCTAGCAGAAGACCTCTAATCCGTCACAATGTATGGCGGTTTATGCAGGCCTTTTGGGGATATCGTGAATATATCGCAGCCGGTGGCACTGACACCGATGGTATGTTCAAACTGGGCGGACAGGGATTTGTCCCGCGTTACCGCAGTCCAGCCATCGCCCAGAACCTTGACTTGCGGTTTGCCGGTGTTGAGCATGGGTTCGACTGTAAACAACATGCCCTGGCGCAGCTCAAAGCCTTCGCCCTTGCGGCCATAATGTAAAATGTTGGGCACGTCATGAAACAATTTCCCAAGCCCGTGGCCACAAAAATCACGCACCACGCTTGTGCGTTCAGCTTCGGCATACTCCTGAATAGCAGCACCGATATCACCGGTAAATGCTCCGGGTCTGATGACCTCCAGCCCCTTCATCAAGGACGTGTATGTGACTTCTATCAGGCGTTCTGCCTTGCGGTTGATCTTGCCCACCGGATACATGCGGCTGGTATCACCATGCCAGCCGTCAACCACCAGTGTTATGTCAATATTGACAATATCGCCTTCTTTCAGAACTTTTGCGCCGGGAATACCGTGACAGACAACATGATTGATTGACGTGCAAATCGAGGCTGGAAATCCCATATAAAACAAAGTGGCGGGATAGGCATTGTGATCACAGGCAAACTGATAGGCCAGATCATCCAGTCTTTTGGTGGTCACGCCCGGCACCACGTAAGGTGTCAGCATGTCAAGGGCTTCAGCGGCCAGCTGACCAGCTTTTAACATGCCGGCAAAAGCCTGGGCTCCGTGGATTTTGATCTGGCCGGTGTTGCGCTGCGGCGCCAGTGCTGCATCAATATAACTCAATTGGATATCCTCTAGTATCAGGTCATGGGAATGGGGGCGTCGATGTCAATTCCCTCGGGCGAGATTGTACAGGAATAGGCATATGCCTCAACACCTGACTTTATTGCGTCATCAAAAGTATGCGCATAATCATTATCAATATCGCGCGCAAGGCTGAAAGTCTCCGCATCGGTGCGCTGAATGAGATAGAACATGACACAGCGATAGCCCTGTTGGGCGTAAGCTGCAAGTTCTATCAAGTGTTTTTTGCCGCGTGCAGTCACCGAATCAGGGAACTCGGCAAAACCGGCTTTACGCATCAGATGAACATTCTTTATCTCCACATAGCAATCGGGTCGGTTCTCCTCCTGCAACAAAATATCAATGCGGCTGTTTTTGCCGTATTTGACCTCGCGGCGCAAGGTGGAGTAGCCGTCAAGTTCGGCAATCCGGCCTTCAGCAATCGCTTCAGCAACGATCCCATTGGGTTGATTGGTGTTGATGCCGACTAAATGCGGCCCACAGCCCAGATCAACCTCAAGCAGTTCCCATGAATATTTCAGTTTGCGTTTGGGATTATCACTAATAGACAACCACACGCGGCTCCCGGCCTCCTTCAGGCCCATCATCGAGCCGGGGTTGGCACAGTGAGCTGTGACCACCTCACCACTATCAAGCCTGACATCGGCCAAAAAGCGTTTGTAGCGTTTGATCAAGGTGCCGGTGAGGAGCGGAGTGGGAAACTTCATTGAGTTAAGATGGCCGAATGCGATAAGATGAGGATTGAATTTTGAACATAAGCATCGGGGCCGCAATGAGCAAGCAGGATAATCTGGTAACCGCCGCCGTCATTCTCATTGGCGATGAGGTGTTATCCGGGCGTACACAGGACAAAAACCTTGAGTTCATTGCCGGATTTCTCGGTG
>CAZJUF010000011.1:0-18145 GCA_964549055.1 uncultured Hyphomicrobiales bacterium
GCGGGAACTGTCGAGTTTATTGTTCCAAGTTCGCAACAGTTGAACGACGAAACACCGTTTTATTTCATGGAGATGAATACGAGACTTCAGGTGGAACATCCGGTAACGGAATACATTACTGGCGTTGATCTGGTTGAGTGGCAGTTGCGCGTGGCTGCTGGTGAGGTCTTACCTTTGCAACAAAATGGCTTAAGCATTCGCGGCCATTCAATTGAAGTGCGGCTTTATGCCGAAGACCCGGGCAATGGCTTTTTGCCGTCGCCGGGAAAAATTCACGGGCTTTGCTGGCCCGAAATTTCCAACGATGGTTTGCGTATCGACACAGGCATTGCAGCAGGTGGTGAAGTATCGCGCTTTTATGACCCGATGATCGCCAAACTGATAACCACAGCAGACAGCCGCGACGGGGCCATTGAGCGCATGGCGCAGGCCCTGAAACAAACTGCCGTTCTTGGCATTAAAACCAATGCCGGTTTTCTGGCTGATTTGATCTCTCATCAGGACTTTGGCCGGGGTAGTGTTGATACCGGGTTTATTGAGGCTCATTTGGCAACATTGCCATCGCTGACGCGCACCGCCCGCATTGAAGCCATCGCAATTGCTGCGCGACTGGCGTGGAGTGAAACCGATTGGGCTTGCGATGATTTTTCGAATGATAGATATTCTCCCTTTGGTCAGGCAAACGCATGGCAGCTTGGCAGTGCCAGAACCACTGTCCTTGATGTGGAAATTGATGGGGTTAGGACCACCGCCGGGGTCGGCTGGCCACAGGATAACGGTTACGAGATTTCAATTGCGGGTGAGAAGTTTTTAGTTTCCGAATTTAATATCGAAAATCCCCTCAAGGCTTCAGTCAATGTAGATGGAAAAACTGTTAGCCTATCGGTTGCCGCTGATGGTGAAACATTGCTGGTCTACGTCGACGGGCATCACTTAAGCGTCCGGGCGCATGATTTTTTGGCGCAGGACGATGTTGCAGGCAGTGGTGGTGCCATCATCCGCGCGCCCATGACCGGCAAATTGCAAAGGCTGTTTGCAGCACCGGGCGATGTGGTTGCCCAGGGCGACAAATTAGCGGTGCTCGAAGCTATGAAGATGGAACACCCGCTGGTGGCCGGTATCTCCGGTATTGTCGCCGAAATACGGGTGAGCGAGGGCGAGCAGGTGAGCGATGGTGATATTATCATCATGCTGGAAGCCGAAGGTGCTGAGGTCTAGAGATGCCGCTTCACATCATCAAGCTTTGCGTTGGCGTTAGTGAAATAGGCGAACTTGCCGACTTTCAACATGCCCGGCTCAAGCGCGGTGAAGTATTGTTTCACAAAACCCGCATGATGCCGCGACGTCAATCCGAGGTTTTGGATGATGGCTCATTATACTGGGTAATCAAGGGCGCGGTTCAGGTGCGCCAGCTGATCACCGACATTGTCCCGTTTGTCGATGAGGATGGCATAAAGCGTTGCCGTTTGATGCTACACAACGATCTGATCGCCACACGCCCGCAACCGCGCCGCCCGTTTCAGGGCTGGCGTTACCTCAAACCAGATGATGCGCCTAGGGATATCGGCCCGTTTGACCGCAACAATCAGGACCTGCCAGCAGCCATGCATGCTGAACTGATTGAACTGGGACTGCTCTAGAACAAAATCCCCTGACGCAAGGCGACGACAACAATGATGCCGCTCACCATGGCAGCGAGCATGTTTGTGGTGTAATAAGCGACGATGGCCGTTATTGCAGCGCCAATTAAGGTGATGGTGCCGCCGTTGAAAACAGTGGGTGCCACAAGCCCGGTTAAAATGGCTATGGGAATGGCATTGAGAAAAGCCCCCATTCTGCCCGTGGTCGGCAAAAGACCGCCAATCGACAGGCCGAAATATCGCAAGCCCTGGGTGATGATGATAGCACCGGTTATGATGATGAAGGCCTGTTGTTCATTCACGGCGAGGTTTCCGTATCTGTGTAGGTGAGGGCGGCAGCGCTGGCACCGGCCACGCCTGCGCTGATGATGGGCCAGGAGCCGCCAACAAAACGGTCCGCTAAAAGTGCGGCTGTGGCGGCGCAGGCAATGATGACAAGCGGGCGGTTTTTGCTGCCCTTGGCCATGATGATTACCAGCGACAGGAAAACCGCGGTAAAGGCAAAATCGAGACCGTATTGTGCAGGGTCATTAATGATGGCGCCAAAATACCAGCCGGACAGGGTTGATACCATCCAACCAACCCATAAAGTCAAACCGCCGCCGAACATCAAGGCACCGCCAATCGTGTCCTTATCTCGGTGCGCCATAGCCACGGCCCAGTTTTCATCGGTGATGAATGAAGCCATGAAATAACGTGCGGCAGTTTGATAGGGTTTGAGCAGGGGGGCGCAGGTTGCCGCTATCAGCAGATATCGCAAAGAGATGGCGAATACCGATACAAGGGCCGCTGCACTGCCAACATCGCTGGTCCACAGACCGGCAATCAACAGCTGGGCTGTGCCGGAGAACATCAAACCACTCAATGCCGCCACCTGCCACACTGCCATTTCAACCTGACGCGATAAAACTCCGCAGACAAACCCGTAAGCCACCACACTGGTGACCACCGGCAGGTTGAGAATGATGCCTTTTTGTACAGCACCTAAAAAATTGTCGGGTAGCCCCATGAACACCACTTCCCAAAAGAATGAAGCCCGTGTTTAGGGTATTGGCGCTTATGTGTATTGAACGTTATTGCAGGCGGCGGCGTATTTGCCCGGCGTAACGCCATAGATGCGTTTGTACCAGCGGGTGAGGTGAGCCTGATCGGAAAAACCGCTGGCAAATGCTGCATCTGCCAGTGGCACACCGTTGATGAGAAGCTCCTGGGCCTTGAACAATCTGATATTGGTCAAATAGCGATGGGGCGTCATGTTGTAGTTGGCTTTAAACTGCCGCAGGGCCTGAAAGGGCGACAGGCCGGTTATCTGCCCCAGTTCTTCAAGGCTTGCACCTGTGGACAGGTTATCGTGGAGGTATTCCCGCATTTTTCGTGCCGCCGGTAAATCGCGGCGATTTTGTATGGCAGAGGGTGGCAAATCGGCGTGTCGCAATGCCAGCCGGGTCAAGACCTCTATCCAGCTTTCATGGCGCAACAGCGCATCGGGCTCGTTTTGCAGAATATTGTGCAGGCCTACCATCTGCCGGCTCAACTCGGGATCCTTGATAACGGGATTGGTAAAATGCGGTGCGATTACCGGTTTGCCATCATTCACGCTTAATACATCGGCGTAATCTTCCGGCGAAAAATAAAACATGCGATAGGCAAAGCCTTCTGCAATGCCGGGTGATCCGTCATGTACGGCATAGGGATTAACGGTGACAATGGACCCGGCAGGGGCGTGATAGGTCGCGCCATCGCACCAGAAACTTTCCACGCCGTGGGTAACGACACCGATGGCATAACCACAATGGATGTGGCGGTCATATGAGTGATCGATAAAGCGTGCCTGCAACAAGTCGCAATTGACATCAGTTGCCCGTGTCGATCTGGTCCATTCTTTTGGTGAAGGCTGTATCATCTAATTTTGCCTCCTGCCGCCAGTTCAGGGTTCCAGATTTGAAACCGCAAGATTATCAATCAGCCGGGTTTTGCCTAAAGAGGCGGCGGCGAAAATTCGCAACCGGGCATCGGATCTGGTATCTTTGTTCACCAGCTCCAATGTGTCTGCATCGCGCAGTTCGAGATAATCAACCACAAATCCCTGATTGGTCAACTGGCTTTTTGCCGCCTTGATCGACTGACTAACGCTATGACCTTTTTCTATAATATCGACAACCTGTTGCAGGGCTTTATACAACAATGGTGCTTTGGTGCGTTGGGATTTGGTCAGATAGGCGTTGCGGGATGACATCGCCAGACCATCAGCTTCGCGTATCAGTTTGCCGCCGATGATTTTTGTCGCAATGGATAAATCGCGCACCATGGTGCGGATGACCAGAAGCTGCTGGTAGTCTTTTTCTCCAAATATAGCGACATCGGGGCTGGCCTGGCACAGAAGCTTGCACACGACCGTGGCCACCCCTTCAAAGAAGTGGGGACGCGATGTGCCGCACAATCCTTGCGCGATTTTGCCGACAATTATGCGGGTTGTTTCATTTTCTGCGTACATTTCAGAACTGAGCGGTTGGTAGATCAGGTGTGCGCCACGGTGTTGTAACAACTCTGCGTCGGCCTTTATATCGCGGGGATAAGAGGAAAAATCCTCGTCCGGGGCAAATTGCGTCGGGTTTACAAAAATCGAGACGATGACCCGGTCACAGTGTTGACGTGCAAGATCGACCAGAGACAAATGGCCTTCATGCAAGCCTCCCATGGTTGGCACCAGGGCAATTGTGTAGCCCTGCGCGCGCCAGGCGCTGACCTGTTGGCGCAATTTCAACACGGTGTCGATTTTTGGAAGGGTTTTGGTCATTGGATCAATTCGAAAGGATGATTTTGAGTTCATGACGGAATATGCTCAAATTGTCCATAAAAATAGGTAAAGATTTTGTTGAATTCGAGGCATAATACGCCATCACTAAAACATTGATTCTAAAGTTGTGAAAGGAGTGCGTAATGACGATGCAGCTACCTGCAAGGAATGCTATTGCCCGGGATTTGTTAACCTCTGAAGACCTGGCAGTTCCCCGTCTGGTGCATGACGCGCAATTTTCTCCAGACGAAGATGCAGCCATCAGTGATCTGGCCAGAAAGCTGGTGGTCGCGGTGCGGGCCGGGCGGCGCAAGTTCGGGCTGGTTGATGCTTTCATGAACCAGTATCAGCTGTCGAGCGAGGAAGGCGTCGTATTGATGTGTCTGGCCGAAGCTTTGCTGCGCATCCCTGATGCTGAAACCGCCGACAAGCTGATTGCCGATAAAATAGGCTCAGGTGATTGGGGCGAACATGTGGGGCAATCGTCATCCCTGTTCGTCAACGCCTCAACCTGGGGGTTGATGCTCACCGGCGCGGTGGTGGAACTGGATGATAAGGCGGGGGGCGATGTTCTTGGTTACGTAAAAAAGCTGGTGCAGCGCAGTGGCGAGCCAATTATCAGGCAGGCGATGCGCCATGCCATGCGCATTATGGGGCGGCAGTTTGTCCTTGGCCGTACCATCAAGGAGGCGTTGGAGGTTGCCTCGCAAAGTGAGGCAAAGGGCTACAGTCATTCTTACGATATGCTGGGTGAAGGCGCCAAAACCCGCGACGATGCACAACGGTATTTTGACAGTTACAAGACAGCGCTTGAAGCCTTGAGCCAGTCGAGCGATCACAGCAATCTGTCGATTTTTCGCAAGCCTTCCCTGTCGGTTAAATTGTCAGCGCTGCATCCACGCTATGAAGCCTCAAAAGAAGCGCGGTTGATAAAGGAACTACTGCCAAGGCTGGTCGAATTGTGTGTAATAGCGAAGGATGCCAACATTGGCCTGACCATTGATGCAGAAGAAGCCGACCGGCTCGATATCAGCTTAGAGCTGTTTGCCCGGCTGGCAGCAAAGCCAGAGCTTGGCAATTGGGACGGGCTTGGTTTGGCGGTGCAGGCCTATGGACGCCGCGCCTTGTCGGTTTTAGGCTGGTTGAAGCAGCTTGGGGACGCCACCAGTCGGCGCTTTCCGGTGCGTCTGGTCAAGGGGGCATATTGGGATAGTGAAATAAAATGGGCGCAGGAAGCGGGCCTCGACAGCTATCCGGTCTTTACCCGCAAATCGGCAACGGATGTCTCATATTATGCCTGCGCACGCTTTATGATTGCCAATCGCGACAGGTTTTATTGCCAGTTTGCCACCCATAACGCCCAAAGCGTTGCCGCCATAATGGTAATGATGGGAGATTACCGCGAATTTGAGTTTCAACGCCTGCACGGTATGGGCGAAGCTTTGTACAATGAAGTTGTGGGCGATGACAGGCTCGGCGTTGCCTGCCGAATATATGCGCCCGTGGGCAGCCATGAAGACCTGTTGGCCTATCTGGTGCGCAGGTTGCTGGAAAATGGTGCCAATACCTCGTTTGTCAACCGGTTGGCCGATGATGATGCACCGATTTCGGAGATCATCCGCAATCCGGTTCAGCGCGTTACCTCGCTTACCTCGTACCCGCATCCCAAAATCCCCGCCCCGATAAATTTACTGCAACCGGTGCGGCAGAATGCCAGAGGTATGGCTTTGTGGGATAAGTCGGTGCGTCTTCCGCTGGTGGCAAAAATTGAAAAAGCGCTTGCGCAATCAACCTCCGCCCACCCGCTCATTGCCGGACAGGGTCCGGCAGGGACTGCCCGCCCGATTATCTCTCCCCAGAATAATCGCATTGAGGTTGGTTGCGTGGTTGAGGCGGATGAGGAGATGGTCGCGCACGCGGTTAAAACCGCTGCTGATGCCCAATGGTCGTGGGATATGTCTGGTGGCAAAGCAAGGGCGCAGGTTTTGGAAAGAGCGGCTGACCTGTTTGAGGACAACACGGTTCAGTTAATGTCCCTGCTGATTGGAGAAGCCGGTAAAACCCTTGACAATGCATTGGGTGACATACGCGAAGCGGTGGATTTTCTGCGCTATTATGCCCATCTCGCTGATAAGGAATTCAGCGGCCCGCATGAGCTTTCAGGCCCCACTGGTGAACTCAATCAAATCCGTCTGGCGGGCAGGGGCGTGTTTGCCTGTATTTCGCCGTGGAATTTTCCTCTGGCTATTTTTACCGGCCAGGTCGGGGCCGCACTGGCGGCGGGAAATGCGGTGGTGGCAAAGCCGGCGGAACAAACGCCGCTGGTTGCCTTTGAAGCGGTGAAATTATTGCATCGCGCCGGGGTGCCTGAAGAGGTACTCAGTCTGTTGCCGGGCCGGGGAGATGTTGTTGGTGCCGCACTGGTCATTCATCCGCTGGTGTCCGGCGTGGTTTTTACCGGCTCCAACCAGACCGCACGGGCAATCCAGATTGCTCTGGCCAATCGTGAGGGTGCAATTTTGCCGCTGATTGCGGAGACCGGCGGTATCAATGCCATGATCATTGACAGCTCCGCCCTGCCTGAACAGGCGGTGAGTGATGTGGTACGCTCGGCCTTTGACAGTGCCGGGCAAAGATGTTCGGCGACACGCGTGATGTTTGTGCAGGATGATGTGGCAGACAGAACTTTCACCATGCTCAAAGGAGCGATGGAAGAACTTAAGCTTGGTGATCCTTTGGACTATGCAACGGACGTGGGTCCGGTAATTGATGCTGAGGCAAAAAAGCGCCTGGATCAACACAAGAGCCGGATGAACAGTACCGCAAAATGCCTGATCGACCTGCCGTTGCCGCCGGAAGCGGAGCATGGAACATTCGTGTCTCCGGCAGCCTATGAAATCGATGAGCTTTCAACTCTTAAAGAAGAAGTGTTTGGTCCGGTGCTGCATCTTATCCGCTACAAGGCCGACAAGCTGGACAAGGTGTGTGAAGCCATAAACAATTCGGGCTTTGGTCTAACGTTAGGCCTGCACACCCGCATCAACTCGACCGTTGATTATATTCAACGACACGTAAAAGTCGGCAATCTTTACGTTAACCGCGATCAGATAGGAGCCGTTGTCGGTGTGCAACCCTTTGGCGGCGAGGGTCTTTCAGGCACCGGACCAAAAGCAGGTGGGCCGCAGTATCTTCACCGTTTTGCGGTTGAGCGCGTTTGCAGTACCAATATCACGGCATCAGGCGGCAATGCGCATTTGATGACGCTGGAAACGGGGGATTAGGGATGAGGGGATTGCGTCTAACTCTAACTTGAAAATTTCGCATTAACCGCCAGCGCGTTTTGAAATCTCCTGACGTTGTCCGCAATATTCTCATACTCTACCCGCTCACCATATCCCCACACCGGGCCGGGCCAGTTGGGGTCGTTTTCGTTTCTGGCAATTACGTGGATGTGTAATTGGCGCACGATGTTGCCCAGCGCGCCGGTGTTGATTTTTGTACACCTGGTGTGGGCCTTCAAAGCGGTGGCAATGCTGGATGTTTCTGTGGCGATTTGGGTCTGTTCAGCCTCGGTCAGATCGTGAATTTCCTCGACACCTTGCAGCACCGGCACCAGGATCAGCCACGGCCAGCGTCGGTCGTTCATCAACCTGATTTGGCATAAGGAAAAAGTGCCGATAAAAACCGTATCGGTGGCGAGGCGGGTATCAAGTTGGAAGCTGTTCATGGGACTTTGTGCCACACCGAAGTGGCCAATTCACCTCAAATATGCAACAAGGTGGAAATGTTGCGGTCTTCTGGTATCGCTGCATAAATGTTTAGCTGTGAGGTTTTTTGCGTGTTTCTGGTCAGAAAAAAGCAAAGATTTGAACAATATCTCGGTCGTCTTCACGGTTATGCGCTGGCGATGTCGCGTGATGGTGAGGTCGCAAGCGATCTTGTGCAGGACTGTGTTATTCGGGTTTTGAAAGCGCGTAAAACACCTGTTGATGAAGCGGCTTACCGCGCCTGGCTTTTCACCATTATAAGAAATCTGTGGCGCGATCATTTAAGATCGATCAAGAGGCTGCAGCTGGTTGAACCACTGGAGTTAAGCCAGGAAGATATTTTACCCGCCTCATACGAGAGCGCTATTGTTAATGTTGTGGCTGTGCGTCAGGCGTTTGAAAACCTGTCTGACCAGCACCGTGACATTCTGGCTCTTGTCGATGTCGGCGGGTTTGGGTATGAAGAGTGCGCTAAAATGCTGGATATCCCCAAGGGCACCGTGATGTCGCGGGTCAGCCGGGGACGTGCTGCTTTGGCGCATCTGTTGAATGAAAATAATGTTGTTGCGATGTCATCGCCCTCAAAACGGAAAAAATTGTGAGTGAAATCCGACCCGATATAGCGACAATCAACGCCTACGTGGATGGTGAGCTTGATGCAGCTGAGGCGGCAGGCGTGGCTGATGCGGTTGCATCTGATCCGCAGCTGGCTTTGATGGTGGCGAATTTGCATGCCATGAAATCCGCTGTCGGGGGTGCGTTTAACACCAGCGAAGTCATCGCCGTTACCCCTGTCGCGCCACTTTTGTCGCGCCGATCACTTATGGCTGTGGCTGCCTCTTTAGTTGTCGCAATGATAGGCTCAGGACTGTGGTATGGGATTGGCCAGCGCAGCCGGGATGATGTGATCTCTCAGGCCCTGCTACAACATGACAACTGGCTGGATAAATCACTGGCGGCACAGAATGGTGTTGCTAACGTAGCTGCGCTGATAACGCCTGATTTAACACCTGCGGGCCTGACCTTGTCCGGGGTGCAGAAAAACATACCTCTGGGAGATACTTTCGGGAAGCGCTATGCCTATGTTGGAAAGCGCGGATGTAAATTGAGCCTGTTTGTTTCCGAGCGCAATCATGCCTTTGAGGGTATTGGCAACACAGCCAGACCGGATGCACTGATTGTCAGGTGGGCGGTGGCCAATCGTGGTTTCCTGCTGGTGGCACGAAACATGAACCAGGAACGCTTCGGGGTGATTGCCAGGGCACTGGAAGCCGCCACGGCGCGGGCGGTGGCGCTCGATGAAACTATGCGGTTGGCGATGGTGCAATCGCGCAAACCGTGCGGCGACAAAAAAATCTCCTGAATTTATTTTTCTCTCCAATGGAATAAAACCGGTCTCCCGGTCGTTTCTTCTTT
The DNA here is from genome assembly GCA_964549055.1 of uncultured Hyphomicrobiales bacterium. Classification (GTDB taxonomy): domain Bacteria; phylum Pseudomonadota; class Alphaproteobacteria; order Rhizobiales; family JAJFHR01; genus JAJFHR01. Next base: position 9,621 of record CAZJUF010000011.1, read on the forward strand.
TCAGTGGGCGTTTAGCCTGTGGGAATTTTGATTCTATCTTGGGAGGAAGATTATGTCCGGTAAGGATAAACAAGGCTTATTTGAACTGTACGAAAAAGAGGATGTGGAACGCGCTGACGAACTGGTCTTTGGTCGTGTTAGCGACCAGAACCGTCGTGGTTTTCTGCGTGGTGCCGGTCTCACCACGATGACAGCGCTGGTTGGTGCAGCAATTCCGTTTGCGGCCAATATGCCAGCCGGTTTTATTCCGGTTGCCCTGGCAGGGCAAGATACGATAACCGGAAAAGACGGGCTGACATTACTCAACGATCGCCCGCTTAACGCTGAAACACCGCCTCATCTGCTTAATGATGAAATCACCCCGACAACCCGCCATTTCATTCGCAATAACGGGATTCCACCGGAAAGTTTTTCCCCTGATGGCTGGATGCTGACGATTGACGGTTTGGTCGACAAGCCAATGAAACTGAGCATTGCGGATTTGAAAAAGAACTTTGAAGTTGTCACCGAAGCGTTGACGATCGAGTGTGGCGGTAATGGTCGTGCCTTTTTTGATCCGCCGGCAAAAGGCAACCAGTGGACATTGGGCGCTGTTGCCTGTTCCAACTGGACTGGCGTGCGCCTGATGGATGTTTTGAAAGCTGCGGGCATCAAGGATAATGTTATTTATACCGCCCATGTGGGGGCTGATAGGCATCTTTCGGGCAAACCTGGAAAGCTTTCCCTGTCTCGCGGGGTGCCGATTGAAAAAGCGCTTAATCCTCATAATCTTATCGCCTTTGAGCAAAACGGTGAAGCCATTCACCCGATGAATGGTGCGCCTTTGCGTCTGGTGGTGCCGGGCTGGCCGGGATCATGTTCGCAAAAATGGCTTAATCGTATTTACCTGCGTGATGTGGTTCATGATGGTCCCAAAATGACCGGTAAAGCCTATCGCGCGCCCAACCGCCCGGTTGAACCCGGCGAAAAGGTTGAGAAAAAGGACTTTGATATTATTCACGCCATGCCGGTCAAATCGCTGATCACATCACCGCAAACCGGTGCCACCACCAGTAATGGTGTCGTTGAAATCAATGGCCATGCCTGGTCCGGCGATGATGCGATTGCCGCGGTGGATATTTCGATTGATTTCGGTGCAACCTGGATGAAAGCCAATCTGGGGGCTGCTGCCAATCCTTATGCCTGGCAGAATTTCAACGCCAAGGTCTCTTTGCCTAAAAAGGGATATTATGAAGTCTGGGCGCGTGCGACAAGCACCACCGGCGTTGCTCAACCTCATGCCATCGCATGGAACCCGAAAGGTTATCTCAATAATTCCATGCACCGTATCGCCATCAGATCAGTTTAATCATACGACTTCTTTCAGTTGGGCTCTCAGAGAATAATAACGCTTTGAGGGCCCAATTTTTTTAACTAAACATTGAGGAGGTGAGTATGATTTTGCCCAAACGGCAGAGCAAGATTTTGCAGGTTTTGTTTGTCGCTGTCATAATGATCGTCGCGGTTGGTTTTTATGTAACGTCGTCACTGGCAACGACTGATGCAACCTCGAACGCGGGTGAGCCCGATGAACTGGCGCAGTGGGGGTTGCCGCTCGATTTGGGTCGTGAAGAAGTCGAGATCTATTGCAGCGCCTGTCACTCATTGAGGTTGGTTGCTCAACAAGGGTTGACCAAAGATGACTGGGATGAATTGTTCGACTGGATGGTTGAGGAACAGGAAATGGAGGAAATACCCGTTGAAGACAGAAAACTCGTCTTGGACTATCTCTCCAAACACCGGGGTATTGACAGAAAACTAAAGAAAAACTAAATAAGGCCTGTGAACTTAACAACTACTACATAGCTGTTTTTGTTAAGGTATTATTAGTTGGGATATTGATCCCCCGCTGGTTTTACCTGTTCTGTTTACGTTGGTGTGATATTGTCCGACTGTCACGAAAAAGGTTGTTCGTCAAAAGGGTAATAATATGCTAAATCGCCGTAATTTTCTGACTTCCGGTCTTGCTGCAGGAACGCTTGGACTTTCCTCGCCGGTTCTGGCGCACAGAAAAAACCAGCGCTATGTTTTGCCACAAAAATTTATGCCGCGCGAAGTTCAACTGGATCGAGGTCTGGCGGCGGGAGAGGTCCATGTGTATCCCGGAGAGTTTGCGCTTTACTGGACGCTGGCAGATAACCGGGCCATACGCTGGGCGGTTGGTATTGGTCGTGGAAACCTGTATCATCCGGGAACTTTTTATGTGCGCGCCAAGCGAAAATGGCCGCGGTGGGTTCCTACCCACGACATGAAAGAACGCCAACCAGGCGCCTATCGGAAATTCTTGCCCGGTGGAATTTATCAAAATGGCCAACCCGGTGGAATTGCCAATCCGCTGGGTGCACGCGCACTTTATCTTTATAACGCCAAAGGCCGCGATACTTACCTGCGTATTCACGGGACCAATGATCCCCGCACTATTGGCGTTGAAGTCTCAAACGGGTGTGCACGATTGGTCAATGACCAGGTAAAACAGCTTTATGATATGATCCCCGTTGGCACCAGGGTTGTGCTCAACAAAAAAATTGGTGCGGGACCTGCGCATTCAGATATCTCATAAATTCGCGACCAATAATTTCAAATAACAAAGGCCGGAGCTTTTTTGCTCCGGCCTTTGTTGCGCCCAGGGGAGGTTAAACGCTGTAGTACATATCAAATTCCACCGGATGCGGTGTCATTTCATAGCGGAAGTTTTCTTCTTCCTTTAACTCAAGATAGGCTTCAATCTGCTCTTCGGTGAAGACGCCACCTTTGAGCAGGAAGGCATTGTCTTGGCGCAAGCTGTCAATCGCCTGACGCAGTGAATGACACACGGTGGGGATGCCGGTGAGTTCTTCAGGCGGCAGGTCATAGAGATCCTTGTCCATGGCGTCACCGGGATCAATCTTGTTCTGGATACCGTCAAGGCCAGCCATCAACATGGCAGCAAATGCCAGGTATGGGTTGGCAGCGGGATCTGGGAAACGGGCTTCGACGCGCTTGGCATTTGGCGAGGTGGCAAACGGGATGCGGATTGAGGCCGAGCGGTTGGACGATGAATACGCCAGCAAGACCGGAGCTTCATAACCCGGCACCAGACGCTTGTAGGAGTTGGTGGTCGGGTTGGTGAAAGCGTTGAGGGCCTGGGCATGTTTAATGATGCCGCCGATGTAATAGAGGCAATCCTGAGACAGATCGGCATATTTGTTGCCGGCAAACAAAGGCTTGCCGTCTTTCCAGATCGACTGGTTACAATGCATGCCGGTACCATTGTCGCCAAACACTGGCTTGGGCATGAAGGTGGCGGTTTTGCCATAGGCATGGGCGACATTATGGACCACGTATTTATAGATCTGCAGCTTGTCGGCCATCTCCGTCAGTGAAGCGAATTTGATGCCCAGTTCATGCTGGGCAGCACCGACTTCGTGGTGATGTTTTTCAACTTCGACACCCATGTCGGTCATGACGGACAGCATTTCAGAGCGAATGTCCTGACAACTGTCGACTGGGTTAACCGGGAAGTATCCACCTGTTGTGCGCGGGCGATGGCCCAGATTGCCCATTTCATATTCGGTGCCGGTATTTGTCGGCAACTCCGAGCTGTCGAGCTTGAAGCCGGTGTCATAGGGGGACGACGTAAATCTTACATCATCGAAGATGAAAAACTCGGCTTCGGGACCGAAGAAAACTTCATCGCCGATTTTTGTCTGTTTGAGATAGGCTTCAGCGTTCTTGGCAGTCATGCGGGGATCGCGGGAATAGCCTTCACCGGTGGCCGGTTCCAGAATATCGCAGATAATCACCATGGTGGCTTGCGCATAAAATGGGTCGATCTGACAGGAATTGACATCGGGCATCAAAGTCATGTCGGATTCATTGATGGCCTTCCAGCCGTTGATGGAGGAACCATCAAACATCACCCCATCAGCAAACATATCTTCATTAACAGTGCAGACATCCTGGGTCACATGATGCCATTTGCCACGGGGGTCGGTAAAACGAAGGTCAACAAACTTGATGTCGTTTTCCTTGATCATTTTGAGTACATTTTCTGCGCTAGACATAATTTTCCTTAAATTCTTGAAGCGGTTGCGATTAAATACGGGAGAAAAAGAAGGGATTATATTGCATCCATTCCGGTTTCTCCAGTGCGAATTCTGATGGCCTCATCGACGTTGGAAACAAAGATTTTACCATCGCCAATGCGTCCGGTTTTAGCGGCATTCTGGATGGCTTCAACCGCCTTGTCGGCGAGGTCGTCACCAATGACCAGTTCTATTTTCACCTTGGGCAGGAAATCCACAACATACTCGGCGCCGCGGTAAATTTCAGTATGGCCCTTTTGGCGGCCGAAGCCTTTTGCTTCCAGAACCGTTATGCCCTGCAGGCCGATTTCCTGAAGAGCTTCTTTTACTTCATCGAGTTTGAAGGGTTTGATGATTGCTTCGATTTTTTTCATGTGCCAAGCCTTGCCTGATTTCCACCAGAAGTGAGGTTAATCTGTTTTTACAGCCGCTCGAGAATATTCTCGTATAGCTGTGTCTCTTTGCTTTAGCATAGGTCATGCCAACTTAGGGAGGTTTTGATTAAGTGTTAAAAAACAAAGGGTTGGATTAACGGTGGGATTTTCGATTTTTGCGGCTCAAGAAAAGTTGCACAGGTTTTCATCATCATGGCTATAAAACGTGCAGAAAAAAGAGGGGTTTTGTAAATGGATCATCCCAGTTTTACTCTTGGTATTGAAGAAGAATATCTGTTGGTGGATAAAACCAGTCGCGACCTGGTGCCCGAAGCACCTGTTGCCCTGATGGCGGCGTGCGAGAAAACTCTTCAAGGCCAGGTGAGCCCTGAGTTTTTGCAATGCCAGATAGAGGTGGCAACGCGGGTGTGTAACACCATTGGTGAAGCGCGAGCGGACTTGAGTTATTTGCGCACAACCATTGCCGAGTTGGCCAATGCTCACGGGCTCGCGCCGATTGCCGCCTCCACCCATCCTTTTGCCAAATGGGCGGACCAGCATCATACCGATAAAGAACGCTATAATATTCTGGCACGAGACTTACAAGTGGTTGTCAGGCGCATGCTGATTTGCGGTATGCATGTGCATGTGGCGATTGAAGATGAGGCCACGCGCATTGATATCTTCAATCAGGTAACGTATTTCCTGCCGCATCTTCTGGCCTTGACCACGTCGTCACCGTTCTGGCAGGGAATTGATACCGGACTTAATTCATATCGTTTGATTGTCTTTGATGCCCTGCCGCGCACCGGATTGCCGCCAGAGTTTTCCAGCTTTGCCGAATATGAGCGCAGCACCAATATGTTGATGCAGACAGGTGCGATTGAAGACCGTTCCAAACTATGGTGGGATTTGCGCCCGAGCACACGTTACCCCACACTGGAGATGCGTATTTGCGACGTCTGCACCCGCATGGACGATGCCATCGCGGTTGCCAGTCTCTATGTCTGCCTGTGCCGTATGCTGTACAGGTTGCGGCGCAACAACCAGCGCTGGCGCGATTATTCACGCTTTTTGATCAATGAAAACCGCTGGCGCGCCCAGCGTTATGGTGTCGCCCAGGGCTTTATTGATTTTGGCCAGGGCGAGGTTGTTGATTACGCAACGTTGCTGGAGGAGTTATTGGATTTGGTGCGCGAAGATGCCGAGTTTTTTGATTGCGAAAGCGAGATAGAACATTGCCGCACAATCTTAAAGCGCGGCACCAGTGCGGACAGCCAGAGGCGGTGTTATAATGATGCCATCAAGCAAGGTGCAAGCACAGATGACGCCCTGCGCGAGGTTGTTGACGCTCTGGTTGCGGCTACAGTCGCAGATTGCGGGGGTGTCGATTGTTAATTCAGAACTTTGGTTCGCGCTCTCACCCCTCATCCGACGCCTTCGGCGCCACCTTCTCCCACAAGGGGAGAAGGAAGGGTTTTATCATTACTTCCCTTCTCCCCTTGGCTGAGAAGGTGGCAGCGAAGTTGACGGATGAGGGAGGGCGCCAAAACCCCCACCTTGCCAACAGCTTAAAGAGCGCATATTAAATTTGACTGGGACAATCAATCCGGGAGCAGTTTTTACGTGAGCAATCTCAACACTATATTCACAGGCCTCGGCACCACAGTGTTCACCGTCATGTCCGAGCTTGCAGCCAAACACGAGGCGATAAATCTGGGGCAGGGGTTTCCGGATGTTGATGGGCCGGAAGCGGTGCGGCGGCATGCAGCCGGGTTGTTGCTTGACGGGCCAAATCAATATGCGGCGATGACGGGTGTGCCTGAGTTGCGCAAGGCGGTGGCAGCTGACAATCTGCGCCATTATGGGCTGGATATTGACTGGCAATCGGAAGTTCTGGTGACGTCAGGGGCGACTGAAGCTTTGACCGTTTGCCTGATGGGCATGCTCAATCCTGGCGATGAAGTGGTGATGATTGAGCCGTTCTATGATTGCTACCTGCCGTTGGTTGAACGTGCCGGGGCCGTTGCGAAAATTGTCTCGTTGATGCCACCGGAGTGGGAGCTGCCGGAAGCGCAGTTGCGGGCAGCGTTTTCAGACAAAACCAAGCTGGTTTTACTCAATTCGCCAATGAACCCGACAGGCAAGGTTTTCACCCGTCCTGAGCTGGAATTGATTGCCGGGTTGATTGAGGAATTTGATGCTTACGCCATTTGCGACGAGGTCTATGAACATCTGATTTTTGACGACCATAAACACATTCCCCTGATGACGTTACCGGGTATGCGCGAGCGTTGTCTGCGTATTGGCTCGGCGGGTAAGACTTTTTCTTTAACTGGTTGGAAAGTCGGATATATCAGTGGTTCAGCATCTTTGCTTTCAACCATTGCCAAGGCGCATCAATATGTTATTTTCTGCACCCCGCCAGCGTTGCAACATGCCATTGCTTACGGTCTGGAAAATTGCGGCGAGTTTTACAAAACCCTTGCGACTGAGTTGCAAGGCAAACGCGACTTTCTCAAAAGCACGCTGGAAGGTCTTGGCCTTAAGGTTTTGCCGGTGGATGGCACCTATTTCCTGACAGCCGACATCACCCCGTTTGGCTTTGAGGGAACGGACTATGATTTTTGTAAATTCATAACGGAAAAAGCGCGGGTCGGCGCTATTCCCACAAGCGTCTTTTACCATCCTGAAACACCAGGTGTGCCACAAAACCTTGTGCGTTTTTGCTTTTGCAAGCGCGATGAAGTGCTGAGCGAAGCAGCGCAGCGTCTGCAACAACATTTGCGTTAATCACATGCACGAACTTTTAACCACCGATGACATGTATGAAGCCGACCGGCTGGCGATAGCAGGGGGCATTGCCGGCATTGAACTGATGGAAAACGCCGGTCGGTCCATCGCTGAACATATCGTTGAAAATTATGACAAGCGGCAGGTGGCGGTTCTGTGCGGACCGGGCAATAATGGTGGCGATGGTTTTGTCGTGGCGCGGCTGCTTAAACAACAGGGTTGGCCGGTCACTTTATCTCTGCTGGGGGCGGTTTCTGCGCTGAAGGGTGATGCCGCTGCCATGGCGCACCTATGGGAGGGAAGTGTCGAGCAGCTTGACCAGAATAGCGGTGCAGGCGCAGACCTGATTGTCGATGCAATCTTCGGTGCCGGGCTTGGTCGCGCTATTGAGGGCGAGTTGGCAAGCCTGATAAACAAAATCAATGGCAGCAATGTTCCGGTGATCGGGGTTGATGTTCCAAGTGGCGTTGACGGATCTAGTGGTGGTGTCCTCGGCGTTGCCTTCAGGGCGGAGCGAACCGTGACTTTCTGCCGCAAAAAGCCCGGTCATGTGTTGATGCCGGGCAGGGCGCATTGCGGAAAGGTAGCCGTTGTCGATATCGGTATTTCAAACGAGATCGTCGCGGGGCTGAAAGTGAAACAGTTTGAAAACACATTAGAATTATGGCATCCGCATTTCCCCCGCCTGACACTGCAAAGCCATAAATACAGCCGCGGAGCTACGGTTGTTGTTTCCGGTCCCGCCGCCATGACCGGCGCTGCCCGGCTGGCGGCGCGCGCTGCGTTGCGGGCAGGCAGTGGTGTGGTAACTGTTGCCTCGCCCCCTTCGGCCGTCATGGTCAACGCCTGTCAGTTGACCGCAATCATGGTCAAAAAATTCAAGGATGCAGCAGCCTTGAATGGCCTGCTGAATGAGGATGAACGTATTGGTGCGGTGGTTATCGGTCCCGGAGCAGGCCGGGGCAATACCACGCGCAACAACGTTCGTGCCGTGTTGGATGCAGGTGTTTCAACGGTTCTTGATGCCGATGCACTGACCAGTTTTGAGCAGCGCCCGCAAGCCCTGTTTGCAGCCATTGCTGAAAACTGCGAACGAGATGTTGTGATGACGCCGCATCAAGGTGAATTCAAACACCTGTTTGCCGATATTGCCAACCTGCCCGGTTGCCAGCTTGAACAGGCCCGGCAGGCAGCGAAATCAAGCGGTGCAATCATCGTTTGTAAAGGCGTTGACAGCGTTATTGCCGCACCGGAC
>CAZJUF010000012.1:0-17776 GCA_964549055.1 uncultured Hyphomicrobiales bacterium
ATGAAAAAGCCTGGCTGAAAAAGTTTTACCCAGCTTTGATGGAAAACGGCATCACTCAGAACAAGACCTGGGGCATTCCCTTCCAGCGCTCCACCATTGTCATGTATTACAACAAGGATGCTTTTCGTGCCGCCGGTCTGGATGCGGAAAAACCACCGGCGACCTGGGACGAACTTGTAGCTGCGGGTAAAAAACTTACCAAGGCCGATGGCTCACAATGGGGCATGATGATCCCGTCGACCGGCTATCCCTACTGGATGTTCGGTGCCTTGACCAAACAGAACGGTCAAACCCTGATGAACGGCTCAGGCAATGAAACCTTCTTCGGTAAACCTGCCACGATCGAAGCGTTGCAGTTCTGGAAAGACCTCGGCAGCAAATACAAAGTCATGCCCAAGGGAACCATTGAATGGGGTACGTTGCGGCAGAATTTCCTTGATCAGAAAACAGCGATCATGTGGCATTCAACCGGTAATCTGACCAAGGTTAAATCATCCGCCAAATTTGATTTTGGCGTTGCCATGCTGCCAGCTAAAAAAACTCGCGGCACACCCACAGGTGGCGGTAACTTCTATATCTTCGACAAGACCACCCCGGCTGAGCGCAAAGCGGCATTGAAGCTGATCCGCTATATGACGTCACCGGAGCGCACCGCTGAATGGAGCATCAAAACCGGCTATATCGGAACCCGGCCCGATGCTTATGAAACCGATGCGTTGAAGAAATATGTTGTCGAATTTCCACCGGCAGCGGTTGCGCGTGATCAACTTGAGTTTGCCACAGCCGAACTCAGCACCTACCAGACCGGCCGGGTGCGCAAGTTGCTTGATGATGCCATTCAGGCGGCTTTGACCGGCAGCAAGTCGCCCGAAGAAGCTTTAACATCAGCTCAAAAGCAGGCCGATCGTCTGCTCAAGAAGTATCGCTAGTTACTCCTGACAATGCTCCCGGATCGTTTATGAAAAAGCGATCCGGGTTTTTGGGCACTATTATTATGAGTGAGCACAAAGGTTCAATGAACCACGTCTATGGCTGGTTGCTGCTGTTGCCAGCGATGGTCTTTTTGACGGCGTTCACTTATTACCCCATGGTGTCGACGTTTTTTACCAGCCTGTTCTCCGACGGGACGGCTTTGCGGCCATCGGTCTTTGTCGGGCTGGAAAATTATCAGTTCCTGCTAGAAGACGAGATATTCTGGAAGGTTCTTGTCAACAATCTCTGGTATGCCGCCGGAACCATTCCCACCAGTATCGCCATCGCTTTGATGATGGCAATATGGGTCAACAATCGCCTGCCCGCACGTGGCCTTGTGCGCATGGCTTATTTTACCCCGACAGTGTTGCCGATGATTGCGGTTGCCAATATCTGGCTGTTTTTCTATACGCCCGAGATCGGCCTGTTTGACCAGATTGGCAGTGTATTTGGTTTCCCCAGCCAGAACTGGCTCGGCGATCCTGAGCTGGTGCTCGGCAGTATCATCGTCATGACGGTGTGGAAAGAAGCCGGGTTTTTTATGATTTTTTATCTGGCGGCGCTCCAGTCCCTGTCGCCGGAACTGGAAGAAGCAGCGCATCTTGAAGGTGCCAGCCGCTGGTATATTTTCCGCCGTATTACATTTCCGCTGTTAATGCCGACAACCCTGTTTGTTACCATCAATGCGGTCATCAATTCGGTCAAAATGGTCGATCATCTGTTTATCCTGACCAAAGGCGGGCCCGACAATGCCAGCTCTTTGTTGCTCTATTACATTTTTGAAGTGGCATTTTCCTTCCTTGATGAAGCCTATGCCTCCGCCCTCACCGTTGTCCTGCTTGTAGTGTTGGCAATCATTGCGGTGGGACAATTTACCCTGATGGACAAGCGGATACATTACCGATGAGCATGGCGCGGCAGACAACACTTTTTAATCGTATCGAAATAGCCGCAGCCTGGACGCTCGCCTTCCTTTGGATAATGCCGTTGTTCTATGCGCTGTGGGCAGGTTTCCATCCCCCGGAATACGCCACTCGTTTTGATCTGTTTGCACCCCTTACCCTGGAAAACTTTGCCACCGTCTGGGAACAGGCACCCTTCGGGCGCTATTTCTTCAATACGTTTATTCTGGTGACATCTATTCTGGTGATGCAGTTTATCTTGTGCACGCTGGCGGCATACGCTTTTGCCCGCTACGAATTTCGCGGGCGCGAAGTAGCCTTTGCACTGGTGTTGTTGCAATTGATGATTATGCCCGAAGTGCTGATTGTCGAAAACTACACGACCATGAGCAAGCTCGGTCTGGTCGATACCATCGCCGCTATCGGCCTGCCCTATATGGCCAGCGCGTTTGGCATTTTTCTGCTCAGGCAAACCTTTAAAACCATCCCGAAGGAGCTTGAAGAAGCCGCCCGTCTTGAAGGCTGCGGGCCGATGATGATCCTGTGGAAAGTCTATGTGCCACTGGCGCGGCCAACTTATCTTGCTTATGGCCTGGTCTCGATCAGCTATCACTGGAATAATTTCCTGTGGCCGCTGATCATAACCAACTCGGTCGAGACCCGACCCCTGACGGTTGGGCTGGCAATTTTCGGTGCCCCGGAATCAGGTGTCGACTGGTCAATTATTTCTGCAGCGACACTCCTGGCCGTAGCCCCCCTGCTGATTGCCTTTATCCTGTTTCAACGACAGTTTGTTCAATCCTTCATGCACGCCGGTATCAAATGACTTCAATTCTCACCTGGAACATACAATGCGGCCTTGGATGTGATGGCGTTCATGATCTCAAAAGGATTTCAGATCACATCAAAACCACCAGCGATCCTGATGTTATCTGTTTGCAGGAAATTTCCCGCTTCATGGCTGAGTTGGACGCCGGCAAGGGTGAAGATCAGGTGAAAACCCTGGCGGAGTTGTTTCCCGATTATGAATGTTTTTTTGGTGCAGCACTCCATCAATCAGGTGAGCACACCCCAGATCATCGCCAGTTTGGTAACCTGATCCTGTCGCGCCTGCCGGTTCATCAGGTGTTTTTTCATCCTTTGCCCCAACCCCATGATGCCGGTGTCAAACATATGGCGCGGCAATTGAGTGAGGTGGTGGTGGAATGTCCCTCGGGTCCATTGCGCGTCCTCACCACCCACCTTGAATATCATTCATCGCGGCAACGATCCGCACAAGCCAAGGCTATTCACGATCTGCATCAACAGATCTGCGATAATATTCGCTGGCCCGGGCTCAATCCCGGCACCGGCCCCTATAATCATATTGCCCGGCCGGAAACATCTGTTGTTTGTGGAGATTTTAATTTTACGCCTGAGAGTTCGGAATACAATCTGCTGCTTTCCAGCTTCGCTCACGAGACACTGCCATTGAAAGATGCCTGGCGCGTGATAAACGGCAATAAGGCACACGCGCCAACCTGCGGTATTTTTGATAAACGTCAATGGCCCGAAGGGCCACATGCGCGTGATTTTTTCTTTATCTCAGGCGACCTCAACTCCAGGGTCACGGATATGTTCGTCGATGAAATTACCAATGCATCGGACCATCAGCCGATGATACTTGATCTTAATTTTTAAGGCTGCACTCCCAAACCGGTTCAGGCGCGAATTCTTCAACCAGAAAATCAACAAAGGCCCGCACTTTTGCAGCCAGATGACGGTTGTGGGGATAAAGCGCATAGATACCCGGATCAAGCACCTCGAATTCTTCCAGCACCATCACCGCATTTTGCTTTTTGATGTCTTCGGCAATGACATAGGCCGGTATCAGGCCAATGCCTGCCCCGGCAAGAACCATGGCGCGCGACGACTGGGCGCTGTTGACCGAAAACCGGCCTGAAACTTTAACCGAGATACGTTTTTTCCCGACTTTGAAGGGCCACTGGTTAGCGCCTTGAAAGTTGGTATCGATAATACAGTCATGGTTGACAAGATCATGCGGGTGGTCCGGCAATCCGTGTTGTTCAAGGTAAGACGCAGCAGCGCAGACAACTATTCGCGCGGGTGCCAAACGGCGGGAAATCAGGTTTGAATCAGTCAGTTCGGAAATCCTGATAGCCAGATCGACACCTTCATCAACGAGACCAACGAACCTGTCGGTCAGACGCAAATCGACGCTGATATCGGGGTAGCGCGCCAAAAACCGCGCAACCGCCGCTGTCAGGTGCATCTCGCCAAAGTTAACCGGAGCTGAGATGATCAGATTTCCGCTGGGGCTCGTGCGCTTGTTGTGAATGGCGGCTTCAAGTTCATCGAAGTTATCAATCAGCTGGGTGCATCGCTCGAGGTAGGACGCGCCGATTTCAGTCAACACTAAAGACCGGGTTGTGCGGTTGAGGAGCCGGGCACCGAGGCGTTCTTCAAGCTGGCCGATATATTTGCTGACGAGTGCTGTGGACATGTTGGAGCGGTGAGCAGCTGCGGTGAACGAGCCCGCAGCAACGACGTTGACGAAGGTTCTCATCCCGACAATCGTATCCATCTATTATCAATAATATATTGATAGTCATTCGTCAACACTGCCCTTTATCAATATCTATGCGACCCCCATACTTGGATCAGAAACAATGATTATGACAATCCCGATTATGGAGAACTATTGATGACTGACCCTAAACATGCTGCCTATGGCGCACTTGTTCTGCGCCTTTCGCTTGGCGTGCTTTTCCTCGCCCATGCCGGGCTCAAGATTTTCGTTTTCACGCCAGCGGGTACCGCAGGTTATTTTGCCTCGCTCGGGTTGCCTGGTTTTCTGGCCTATGTGACAATTCTGGCCGAACTTGGCGGCGGCATCTTTCTGATTGCCGGCTTCGTGACCAGATGGGTATCACTGGCACTTATTCCCATTCTGGCCGGTGCAATTATTTTTGTTCATGGTAGCAAAGGGTGGTTATTTTCAAACGAAGGCGGTGGTTGGGAGTATCTGGCATTCTGGATTGTTGCCCTTGTGGTCCAGTCACTTCTCGGCGACGGCGCTTACGCTGTCCCATGGAAAGAGATTTTTAAAAGACAACAGACAACCGGATGATTGGAAAAAACCATGCTTGTGAATGGAAAATGGGCCAGTAACTGGCACCCGGTTCAGGCAAAAGACGATGATGGCCGGTTCATCCGGCAAACATCCAGCTTTCGTCACTGGGTAACGCCAACGGGCGATGCCGGGCCGACAGGCGAACAAGGCTTTAAGTCGGAAGCCGGACGCTACCACCTTTATGTTGCTCTGATCTGTCCGTGGGCGTCACGAGCCTTGATGGTGCGCAAGTTGAAAAAGCTCGAACACATTATAGATGTCACCGTGCTTGAGCCTACTTTAAGCGATCAGGGCTGGCAATTTGGCAACTATCCCGGTGCCCAATTCGACCCGTTGTTCGGTGCCACTTACATGCATGACATCTATACCAGGGCTGACCCAGCGTTTAGCGGTCGCGCCACGGTTCCGGTGTTGTGGGACAAAATGCGCGGGACCATCGTCAACAATGAATCCGCAGATATCATCATCATGTTGAATTCAGCGTTTGATGAGTTTGGTGATACTTCAGTCGACCTCAACCCCCCTGATTTGCGCAGTGAGATCGACGCTGTGAATGCGCAGCTTTACGACCGCCTCAACAATGGTGTCTATAAAGCGGGCTTTGCTTCTTCTCAAGATGCCTACAATGAAGCCGTCACCGGCGTCTTTGAAACCCTGAATGCCATGGAGGAACGCCTGAGCGATGGCCGGGCTTATCTTTTCAATGAGCGATTAACGATGAGTGACATCCGTCTGTTTGTAACCCTGATCCGCTTTGATGCAGCGTATCACGGGATTTTCAAATGCAACCTCAGGCGCATAGCAGATTATCCAGCACTTTGCGCCTATATGACGCGCATTTACGCTCTGCCGGGGATCGCCCAGACCGTCAATCTCGATCACATCAAAGCCGGTTATTATTCGATCAAGGCGCTGAACCCGACCGGCATCATCCCCGCCGGTCCTGCATTGACCCTGGCAACCTGAACTGGAAAATTTGTAATGACGTCACTTCCCAGCCTTTTTCTCGCTCACGGCGCTCCCGATTTGCCACTGAACGACCATCCGGCAAAACGTTTCCTGGCTGATATGCGCACCCAGCTGCCGCAACCAAAATCAATCCTGATCATATCAGCCCATTGGCAGGCCGAAGTGCCAACGCTGACCACAGCGGCCAGACCTGAAACCATCTACGATTTTTCCGGCTTTCCCCAACCATTGTATACTCTAGAATATCCCGCAGTGAGCGATATTGAATTGATTGAGCAAGTCAAAGCGCTGCTTGAAAAATCCGGCCTGCCGGTTGGCGAAGATGCAACTCGTGGTTACGACCATGGTACCTGGGTGCCACTGCTTTTGGCCTATCCCGATGCAGATATTCCTGTGGTGCAGCTTTCCTTGCAGCACTCCGGCAACGCCCGTCAGCATTTCAAGATCGGTCAAGCCCTGTCACCCTTGCGTAAACAAGGCGTGCTGATCATCGGCTCGGGCGGCGCCGTTCACAATCTGGGCACTATGGCACCGGAAGGAACGCCTGCGCCCAACTGGGCTAAATCCTTTGATCACTGGCTCAACGACAATATCCAGGCCCATAATCTTGAGCCTCTGCTGGAGTTTCCAGGTTCGCCGCAAGAAGCGCTGCAGGCCCACCCAACCCTGGAACACCTGATGCCAATCTTTGTGGCCATGGGGGCTGGTTGGTCAGGTGGCCATGGCTTGCGCTTGCATCATTCATACAGTTATGGTTCGCTTTCCATGGCGTGTTTTGCCTTTGGCAGCCAGGCTGAGACGGAAATTTATCCAATCACAAAATGTTGACACAACAAATTAGCAGTTTCTGACACAACAGGATGAATGCAAGACACATTTTTGAAAAGGAAATACCCCCATGCCCGGCTTTAGACTGATCAGTTTCAAACGCTGCCCCTATGTGCAGCGATGCGTGATGATTTTGCGCGAGAAAAATGTTGAATATGACATTGAATATATTGAACTGAGTGACCGCCCCGACTGGTTCAATGAGTTGAGCCCGCTTGGCAAGGTTCCGGTGCTCGAAGTTACCCGTGATGATGGCTCAAAAACCGTGTTGTTTGAATCCGCCGTGATCAACGAATATCTCGACGAAGTAACACCCGGCAGCCTGCTTCCCGACGATCCTCTGGAACGCGCACATTCTCGTGCCTGGTGCGTATTTGGTACAGCGCTGCTGAGTGATGCGGGAGATATTACCATGGCCAGAGACGAAGAAACATTGGCCGGGGATCTTGAAAGACTGGGCAAGAAGCTTGATCGTCTGGAAAGAGAAATTGATACGGGGCCTTTCTTTTTGGGCGCGGAAGTCTCTTTGGTGGATGCAGCTTTTGTACCGGCGCTGCAACGCCTGGCCTGGGCCAACGAATTCCATCCGGCGATGGCAATCTTCGAGGGGCATCCGAAAGTTGCGCGCTGGTGGGCTGCTCTGGCCGACCGGGAAAGCGTTGTCAATTCCGCCGTCCCCGATCTTCGCCAGCGTTATGAGGCATATGTCGGTCGTGATCGCGGCGGCTATCGCAGCCTCGTCGGTGCCCGGATCGCGGCTTAGGAAATCTATTTCTACAGATGCAAAAAACTGTCAATTACGGTGGTGTCACTCAGCAATTCATCATTGCTGCCGTGCCAGACGATTGTGCCTTTTTCCAGCACAAAATGGTGATCGGCAATACGGGTCAGTTCCTCGATATTCTTGTCGATCACCAATATGGCTTCGCCGGATTTTTTTAAACCCGCAAGACACTGCCAGATTTCTTCCCTGACCAGAGGGGCGAGGCCTTCGGTGGCCTCATCAAGGATCAACAGGCGCGGATTTGTCATTAACGCCCGGCCAATCGCAAGCATTTGCTGTTCACCGCCAGACAGTTGAGCACCGAGATTATGAGCCCGCGCGGCCAGTGCCGGGAATAACTCGTAGACCGTTTCAAGGCTCCATCTCGCTGAACCTGAATGATTGGCTGCTGTTGCCACCAGATTTTCCCGCACATTCAAAGTAGGAAAGATCATACGCCCCTCCGGCACCAGACCAATACCTGCCTGAGCCAGTTTGAAGGGGGGGTGTGCGGTGAGGTTTTTGCCAAGAAAATGCACATTTCCACCGGTTGGTTTTATCAACCCCATGACGGATTTTACAGCTGTGGTTTTACCCATGCCATTGCGGCCAATAAGCGTTACAACCTGACCGGCTGCGACACTGAAATCGATACCAAACAACACTTGTGCTGCCCCGTACCCGGCTTCAAGCCCTGTTACCTCCAGCATTTTTTCGCCAGTCATTACATTGTACTCTCACCCAGATAAGCGGCTTTCACTTCTGCGTTCTGCCGCACTTCGTCAGGGGTTCCCGTTGCAATTATCTTGCCGTAAACCAGAACCGCCACCCGGTCAGCGAGGGCAAAAACCGCCTCCATGTCATGTTCAACCAGCAACAGCGGATAACGCGATTTGAGCGATTTGAGGATGTCAATGAGACGCAGGCTTTCGTGCTTGCCAATCCCGGCCATCGGTTCATCCAGCAACAAGGCTTTGGGCTTCATGGCTATGGCGATTGCCAGTTCCAGTATACGTTTTTCACCATGCGACAGATTATCGGCAATTGTCGAAATCTGAGTGTCAAATCCAACCATCTGAAGAGCTTCCAGTGCCTGATCATTGAGGGCTTTTTCATCTGCCGCAATGCCAAAGAACCGCAAAGAGCTGTTGGTGCGCGCCTGTACCGCCAGAGCAACATTTTCAAGCACACTCAAGGAGGGTATAATCGAGGTAATCTGAAACGAACGCGCAAGGCCGAGACGGGCGCGGGCGTGCACCGGCAACTGGGTGATGTTGCGACCGTCAAAGATGACCGTGCCGCTGTCGGGCGTCAAAAAGCCGGACAGCTGATGAATAAGGGTGGTTTTACCAGCACCATTGGGGCCAATCAGGGCAAGGCACTCGCCTGAAAACAGATCAAAGCTGACATCGGCATTAACTCGCAAGCCGCCAAAGTTTTTACACAGATCTGTCACTTTCAATAATGCCTCAGGCACGATTACGGCCTCCTTTGACATAATCGAAAAACCTGCCAATACCACCATTTTTGGCCAGGACAGCGAGAACCATTAACGGTCCGAAAATCAACTTCCAGTCATGGGTGAAATCAGACAGAACCTGTATCAGCAACACATAGGCAAAGGCACCAATCAGGGCACCGTTGCGCGTGCCCATGCCACCCAGCGCCACCATAATGATCAACTCGCCAGAATGCTGCCATCGCATGGTTGCCGGTGAGACAAATTCAGCCTGACTGGTGTGTAAAAATCCGGCAATTCCGGCGATCACTCCAGCGATCACATAAGCTGTCAGGCGCACGCGTAAAACATTGTAGCCAAGGGCTGAGACTCGTGTTTCGTTTTCTTTTGCGGCACGTAATACGCGGCCAAAGCGCGATCCCACAAGGGCTTGAACCAGGAACAGTCCGGCAATCAAAAAGCCCAGTGAGATGTAAAAGATACCGACGTCATCAGCGAAAATATCCGAGCCCAGAATTGTCACATTGCCCCAGATGGTCAAGCCGTCATCGCCGCCGTAAGTCGAAAGCGAACTGGCGGCAAAAAACAGCATTTGCCCAAAGGCCAGCGTTATCATGATGAAATAAACACCGGAGGTGCGCAGGCATATGATACCGGTTATCAATGCAAACAGCGCACTTACCACAACAACCATCGGGAAAATTATCAGGGCTTCGCCAAAGCCTTCGGTTACCATAATCGCGGTGATATATGCGCCGATACCGATAAAGGCGGCGTGACCAAAACTGACCATGCCGCCATAGCCCAATATCAGATCAAGGGCGATAGCCGCCAGCGCCAGGATTATCGCCCGATTTACAAGATCAAGAATAAATCCTTCGGCACCATACCGCGCAAATACCGGCACCAGTGCCAGTATCAAAAATATCAGAATTGATAATCGATAGCTGCCAATCAGGTCTGAAACCACTGTGTTTGATTTTTTTTCAGGAGCAGCGTTCATGCGGATTTACCTGGTGCAAACAACCCTGTCGGTTTGAAAAACAGGATTGCCGCCATCAGCACGTAAATCAACATGGAGGCGAGGGCCGGGCCAATCTGGTTGGCGGCAGATGCATCCATAAATAGTTTCAGGATATCCGTCATCATCGAGCGGCCCAGAGTGTCGACCAGACCGATAACCAGGGCGGCAATAAAAGCCCCGCGAATGGAGCCGATGCCGCCAACAATAATGACGACAAAAGCGACAATCAAAAGATCATCGCCCATGCCCGGCTCGACCGAGAATATCGGTGCTGACAGGACACCGGCAAAGCCTGCGAGCATGGCACCGAACCCGAAGACCAGCATAAACAGGCGGCGAATATTGACACCAAGCGCTGAAACCATTTCCAGATTTGTTGCCCCGGCCCGCACCAGCATGCCGAGTTTTGTCTGGGTGACCATGAACCACAACAAGCCAGCCACCGCCAGCCCGACAGCGATAATTGCCAGACGATAGACCGGGTATAACAGGCCGTCGACCAATGGGATTGATCCTGAAAGGAAATCCGGCTCGGGAATGACCAAAGGTTCTGGACCCCACAACACCGTTGTTGCCTGATTGAGGAACAGGATAATACCGAAGGTTGCCAGCACATGATCAAGATGATCGCGGTCATAGAGATGCCGGAAAATCAGGACTTCAAATAGCAATCCCAGTAAAAGTGCGGAAGCTGACGCCAGTATCACCGTTAGCAGAAAATTCTGAGTAAGAGCGTAAAAGGCGACGGCAAAATAGGCCCCCACCATATACTGCACACCGTGGGCGAGGTTGATAAATCCCATGACGCCAAACACAAGCGTCAATCCTGCCGCAATCAAAAACAGCAGCACACCGAGTTGCAACCCATTGAGAACCTGTACGAGGATAAGTGTCGTAGACATGGGGGCTTTGATTCGAAAAAAAAGGTGGGCATGAGGGCCGGAACAAAAGAATTCCGGCCCCGGGAGGATTTACCAGCTCATCTTGCAGTCTTTGGCATAGAAGTCACCGGCGGCACTGAATATTTTCCTGTCAATTTCAGTCTGGAATTTGCCATCGGCGCGTTTGGCAACTTTCATCAGATAATAATCCTGAACAGGAAACTGATTGGTGTTGAATTTAAAATTGCCGCGAAGAGATTTAAAATCAGCAGCACG
The DNA here is from genome assembly GCA_964549055.1 of uncultured Hyphomicrobiales bacterium. GTDB lineage: Bacteria > Pseudomonadota > Alphaproteobacteria > Rhizobiales > JAJFHR01 > JAJFHR01. Next base: position 11,208 of record CAZJUF010000012.1, read on the forward strand.
AATGGCATTGCGAACAGCCTTTTTATCACTCAGGTTATCGCCGACTTTGCGAATGACTGAATCGAGCAACATAGCGGTATCATACCCCTGCATGGCATAGACGGAGGGCACATAACCGTATTTACCTTCAAAAGCTGAGACAAATTCGGCATTGCCCGGGGTTTTCATATTCGGTGCCCATGATGCGCCACCAAAAAATCCTAAAGCTGCATCTTTTTGGGCCGGCAATGTAGCCTCATCAACCGTAAAGGCAGACAGGAATGTCATTTTGTCAGCAAGGCCAGCGGCCCTGAATTGTTTGACAAAGCGCACACCCATGCCGCCGGGCATGAAGGTAAACAGGGCGTCGGGTTTGGCCGCAGCCAGTTTGGCGATTTCAGCCGAATAGTCTTTCTGGCCAAGCTTGGTGAAGACTGTATCAACAATCTTGCCCGAAAACTGGCGTTTGAACCCGTTCACTGCATCTTTGCCAGCCTGATAATTAGGTGCCAAAAGGAAAACATTTTTGAACCCTTGTTGTTCGGCATGTTTACCGAGAACTTCAGAGTTCTGATCATTCTGGAATGAAGTAACAAACAGCAGCGGATTGCAGTTTTTGCCAGCAAAAACCGAAGGACCGGCATTGGGGCTGATCAAAAAGGTGTTCGACTTGATGATCGGCTTGAAAACGGCAGCTAACATGTTTGAAAAAACGGTGCCGACGACGAAATCAACCTTGTCTCTTCCCACCAGACTTTTGGCCTTGGAAATGGCCACATCAGGTTTTAGTTCATCATCTTCAATAATCAGCTCTGTGGTTTTGTCCCCGAGCTTGCCACCGAGCTTTTCCATGGCCAGTTGAAAACCATCACGCAACTGCTTGCCAAGCACGGCCGGTGGGCCGGACAAAGTGATCAGCATGCCGATTTTAACCGGTTTTGCCAATGCCACCGAACCACTCATTACCCCCACTGCGGTTGCAGCGGCCAAGAAATATCTTTTCATAAAACTCCCCATAACAAAATTTTACCGCCTGAGCGGTGTGTAATTATCCACAGTCCCAAACGGAAGTTACGACATTTTTCTATTGGGTTCAAACGATTGCGCCAGCATCAGGTGGTTTTTCCTGGGCCGGATTGTCACTTCCAGCTGGCCATCAAATCCGTTATGACAGCCTCAAACACCTCTTCATTTTGACAAAACCTCGTCAATAAGGACAGGTGGTTAGCATCGTCGACGATGAAAATGTTGTCTTCATTGCCGCCACTGAGCATTTGCGCACCGAGAAAAGTCTGGCGTTTAAAGTCATCAGTTTCATCCCTGCCAACCACAAAGGCAGTGGGTTGATTGTTTGTGCTAACGCCGGAATATATCGACCATTGTGCCACTTCTGCCGGTGACATTTTAAGCTCATCGCCGATGCCGGTGTTTGCAACCGGGTAAATGTCATAGACACCGCTGAACAATAAAAGTGCATCATTGGGCAGGGCCAACCCCTGTTCACGCGCCTGGGCAATACCATAGACTGCCAAATGCGCACCGGCTGAATGACCGGCAATAATGCGGTTGGTGGAAAGTCTGGCGCGATCAGAAATTTTGGCGATATGGCGCAATGCGCCAACCGTATCCGCCACCAGATCGCGCAAGCGGAATTCCGGCATCAGGCGATATTCCAGAATGATGCAGTCAATCCCGCGTTTGAGGAAGGGCAAGGCCATAAAGCGTGATTGTTCGCGCTCCATCGCCCGCCAAAATCCACCGTGAATAAATATCGCCAGCCCGCGACCGGTTTCATTGGTGTCAGCTTTAAATATCTCCATGGTCTGGCGGGGATGTTCACCATATTTTTCAACGGAAAACCCATGATCCGCAAAACAGGCGTCACTGGAATATTTTTCCCACTCAGCAACATCATCGGCAAAACTCGTCAATGTTTCACGCAAGACGTATTGCTGGTTAAAATAATGGCGCGCGGATGTTTTCGTGAACATAAAATGATCCTGCTGGCGAACAAATGCGTAATCCCAGTAGCCCATGATTTGCACATAATTGGAAGTGGTTTATAGTTCTTGCAAATCAACCCAGACAGGAAAAACAATAATGACCTATACACTTGAAAACCTGGCGGGCGACATTCGCCAGACACTCAAAGAAAGCCCTGATAATGAGGGCTCCAGCGACATCTGTCAGTTTGTCGAAAAGGCTCTGGGTGACGAGAGTTTCATCTCAACCCACTTTGGCACCGACAAAACCGGACCACGTCATATTATCTATGAAGACCCGGATTTTGGCTTTTGCATTTGTGTTCATATGTATCATGATGCACAGAATGGAAAACCTCATGACCACGGCCCCAGCTGGGCAATATATGGTCAGGCCGAAGGGGTGACGGAAATGACGCACTGGCGCATCGTTAAACCCGCTGAAGGTGACGGTCCCGCTTTGGTGGAGCAGGTGGAAACGCTTGTGATGGATCCCGGCATGGCGCATTTTTACAAGGTCGGTGACATTCATGCCCCTAACCGCACCGGCAAAGTTGCACTGTTACGCATAGAAGGTGCCAATCTCGACAATATTAAACGCTCAAATATACAGCCCGTGCAGGCTGCTTGAAGGACCCACATGACATATATAGATGCTGAAGACCTCAAGCCGCAGCTTAACGATGGTAACGAAATCGCCTTTATAGATGTGCGTGAACACGGGCAATATGGCGCGGGCCATCCTTTCTTTATTGCCTCAATTCCGTACAGCCAGCTTGAAGTGATGGCGGAAATATTGTTGCCGAACAAATCGATACACATCGTGCTTATGGATAATGATGACGCGGTGTCCGAAAAAGCAAAGGTGAGACTTGGTGACATCGGATACACCTCCATTGCTATCCTGAAAGGCGGCGCCAAGGCCTGGGCAAAGGCGGGCTTTACGCATTATGAGGGTGTCAACCTGCCGTCAAAAACATTAGGGGAGCTGATCGAACACGTGGCAGACACACCACGGATCAGCGCTCAACAACTGATGGCGATGATGGAAGGCGATGAGGATTTTATTCTGGTCGATGGGCGTACGCCGGAAGAATTCCGTACCATGATGATTGGCAATGGCATTTGCTGCCCCAATGCCGAACTGGGCCATCGCCTGCCGCAGCTGTTATCCTCTGATAGCACAAAAATAATTGTCAATTGCGCCGGGCGCACGCGCAGCATTATTGGCGCGCAAGGGTTGATAAATCAGGGCTATGACAACCCTGTCTTTGCGCTTGAAAACGGAACTCAGGGCTGGGAGCTGGCCGGCTATGAAGTTACCCGAGGGGCCGAGGATAATCTGCCCCATGATCTTGATGAAGCAACTTTGGACGCATCGCGAAAGCGGGCGGCGGATTTGCGCCAAAAATTCGATATCAAACAGATTGACTTATCCACGCTAGAGGCCTGGAAACTCGATGACACCAGGACAACTTACGTCTTTGATATTCGTACAAAAGAAGAATTCATCGCCGGTCATCTGCCCGATAGCAGACATGCCCCCGGCGGCCAGCTGGTACAATCAACTGACAAACGTGTGGGTGCCAGGGCTGCGCGCATTGTGCTGGTGGATGATACCGGATTAAGAGCGGCAAACACCGCAGTGTGGCTGCAACAGATGAGCCATGAAGTCTATATTCTTGAACAGAATATAACCACACTGGATGGGCTTGAACGTGGGCTAACGCCCGAAATTTCCATTGTTGAAAAACTGCCACAATGCTGTGTTTCCGAGGTGGCCGACAGGCTCGAAAATGGTGCCATATTACTTGATTTCAACAAGGCGATGGATTACCGCAAAGGTCATATCGCTGGTGCCCGGTGGACCATCAGGCCCCGCCTTGGCAAACTTGATGCGGGAACGGATTGTGAATTTATTCTGGTTGCCAGTGACAGACGAGTGGCAGAACTTGCGGCAATCGACTTGAAAGAGTTGGGACTGAAAAACCTGAGCTATCTGGCCGGTGATGTAAAAACCTGGGCTGAGGCAGGGCTGGAGATTGTCGCAACCCCTGATGTGCCCGCCGACAAAGAGTGCATCGACTATCTGTTTTTCACCCATGATCGCCATGTCGGAAATCTTGAGGCGGCACGTGGATATCTCGCCTGGGAACTTGCCCTGATCGATCAACTGGATGAGCAGGAAAGATCATTTTACCAGCTGGATTTTTATTCATCGCCCTCAGCGTAAATCCAGCGCGGGCTTTGTTTGGCTAACTCCAGTTTGGCAACAGTTACCCGGTGTACTTCATCCGGTCCATCGGCCAGGCGCAGGCTGCGGGTTTTAGCCCAGGCATGGGCCAGACCGAAATCTTCGCCGACGCCACCACCACCATGCACCTGAATGGCGCGATCAATCACATCAAGCGCCATTTGGGGGGCGATAACTTTTATCATGGCAATTTCCGAGCGCGCAATCTTGTTGCCGACCGTATCCATCATATAGGCCGCCTTGAGCGTTAACAGGCGGGCCTGTTCGATGTCCATGCGCGAACGCGCGATGGCCTCAATCACAACACCTTGTTCGGCCAGCGTTTTACCAAATGCCACACGGGAATTGGCGCGAGCACACATGGCTTCGAGCGATCGCTCGGCAACACCAATGAGGCGCATACAATGGTGAATGCGACCCGGCCCCAGTCTGCCTTGCGCAATTTCAAAGCCGCGACCAACGCCCAGAAGGAGGTTTTCTGCCGGCACGCGCACATTGTCAAAATTGACCTCGAAATGACCGTGCGGGGCATGATCATAACCAAAAACCGTCAAGGGCCTGACTAACGTCACGCCGGGTGTATCGCGTGGCACCAGGATCATCGATTGCTGGCGGTATTTTTTCGCCTCGGTGTCGGTTTTTCCCATGAAAATGAAAATCTCGCAGCGGTGATCTCCCACTCCCGATATCCACCATTTGCGGCCATTGATGATATAGTCATCGCCATCGCGCTCAATCGTCGATTGTATGTTGGTGGCGTCGGACGAAGCAACTTCGGGTTCAGTCATGGCGAAGGCCGAGCGGATTTCACCGGCGAGCAGGGGTTTGAGCCATCGGTTTTTTTGCGCATCCGTGCCGTTTTGTACCAGCACTTCCATATTGCCGGTGTCGGGCGCTGAACAATTGAACACTTCAGGGCCAATGGGCGAGCGCCCCATGATCTCGCACAAGGGTGCGTATTCCAGATTGCTGAGGCCTGCGCCATATTCAGCATCGGGCAAAAACAGGTTCCACAATCCGGCCTCGCGCGCCAGAGCTTTCATGGTCTCCATTATCGCCGGTGTGTGCCAGCGCTCACCGGCCTCAAGCTGCCGCAGATAGGTTTTTTCGCCAGGATAAACATGGGCATCCATGAAGGTGAGCAGTTTGGAACGTAAGCCTTCAACTTTGGCGGAGTAACTAAAATCCATAATTGTTTTTCCCGGTTAAAGTGTCGGATCGGTAGAAACCTGAATAACCAGCTTGCCAAAATTCCGGCCGTCAAGCAATCCAATGAAGGCATCGGGAGCATTTTCCAGCCCGGCAACAAAATCTTCGCGGTATTTAATCTTGCCGTCTTTAATCCAGCCACCCATGGTGGTCTCAAACTCTTTGCGCTGGCTGACGTAATCCCAGACGATAAAGCCTTGAATATGCAACCTGTTGGTGAGGACCGAGCGCATCAAAAGTGGCGTCTTGTTGGGGCCTTCGGGCAAAGAGGTTGCATTATAATGGGCAATCAAACCGCACACAGGCATGCGGGCAAAGAAATTAAACAGCGGCAAAACCGCTTCAAAAACCGCACCGCCGACATTTTCCCAATAGATATCGATGCCATCGCGACAGGCGTATTCAAGATTTTGTGCAAACGCGTTGTCATGATGATCGATACAGGCATCAAACCCCAGTTCGCGCACAACAAAATCACACTTTTCAGGGCCACCGGCGATGCCAACCACGCGGCAACCTTTGATTTTGCCGATTTGACCAACCGCTGAACCGACTGCACCTGACGCTGCGGCGACCACCAGGGTTTCGCCGGTCTTCGGCTTGCCGATGTTTGATAATCCGGTGTAAGCCGTCATTCCGGGCATGCCAAGGATGCCAAGTGCTGTGGAAACAGGAGCTTGAGCGGCATCAAGTTTGCACAGGCCTTTGCCATTGCTCAAAGCATATTCCTGCCAGCCGAGATAACCAAAGACAATATCGCCGGTCTTGAATTTGGGGTTTTTGCTGGCAATGACCTCGCCGACAACACCGCCTTCCATGACCTCGTCAATACCAACCGGTGCGGCGTAAGATTTTGCCTCATTCATACGCCCACGCATGTAGGGGTCGAGGGAAAGATATATGGATCGGACCAGCACTTCGCCATCACCTGGCACCGGGATAGCTGTTTCAACAAGCCTGAAGTCGCTCTTTTTCGGCGCACCCTGGGGACGGGCGGCAAGAGTGATCTGGCGATTTTTATCTATGGTCATAAGAACCTCACAGGCGCGGATTTTCTCCAGTGCTCTAGACATCTGGAAAGGTTGTGATTATTATGAAGTTTCGCCAAGCAAAATCAAGTTTCAATAATGGAAACACCTGAATGA